>CAMAZH010000047.1 GCA_945863035.1 Chitinophaga pinensis
GTTGCAAAATAACAGGTAGGCCTAAAGGATATATCAGGCAGTTTGGAATCAGCAGGATACAGTTTAGGGAAATGGCTTCGTCAGGATTAATTCCCGGGATTAAGAAAGCCAGCTGGTAGTTAATATAGTAAGAAACAGAAAGAATTTAAATTTTAAACAGATGACAGATCCAATTGCAGATTATCTTACCCGGATAAGAAACGCAGTGATGGCAAAGCACAGAGTGGTTGAAGTTCCTGCTTCAAACATCAAAAAGGACATTACTAAAATCCTTTTCGATAAAGGCTACATCCTGAATTATAAGTTTGAGGAACAAGATGGTCCCCAGGGTTTAATAAAAATTGCTCTTAAATACCACCCTGAATCCAAGACCCCTGCTATTAAAGGTATTAGAAGAATTAGTAAGCCAGGTCTACGTAAATACACTGGAAGCGATACGCTCCCTAGAGTTCTTAACGGTCTCGGTATTGCCATCATTTCCACATCACAGGGAGTAATGACCGATAAAGAAGCCCGTACTCTTAGTATTGGTGGTGAGGTTTTATGTTATGTATATTAATAAAGAAAGTTATCAATGTCAAGGATTGGAATTTTACCGATAGAAATACCTGCAGGAGTTGCTGTAACCGTTAGCGACGACAATATCGTTACCGTTAAGGGCCCCAAAGGTGAGCTGAAACAGAAAGTCGACAAAGACATTACGATCAGG
The DNA here is from genome assembly GCA_945863035.1 of Chitinophaga pinensis. Lineage (GTDB taxonomy): Bacteria > Bacteroidota > Bacteroidia > Bacteroidales > JACJXF01. Next base: position 710 of record CAMAZH010000047.1, read on the forward strand.
CTCGAAGCTAATCAGGTTCTCGTATCCCGGCCTACTGAACAGAAACGTCACAAAGCTATGCATGGATTGTACAGATCCCTGATTAACAACATGGTTCATGGCGTGTCAATTGGCTATAAAATCGAGCAGGAATTGGTGGGTGTAGGATACAGAGCTGAAGCAAAAGGACAAATTCTTGAGCTTAGCCTTGGATTCTCACACGATATTCACCTTCAACTCCCTGTTGAGATTTCTCTTGCAACCAAAACCGAGCGTCGTGCGAATCCCATTATTACCATGGAAAGCGCCGATAAACAACTCATAGGTCACGTGGCTGCAAAAATCAGGTCCCTCAGGGCTCCTGAACCTTACAAAGGTAAAGGTATCAAATTTGTTGGCGAAGTATTGCGTAGAAAAGCTGGTAAATCGGCTAGTGCATAATTGTTTAAATAGAATAAAAACATGTCTTTAACTAAGCTCGAAAGAAGAATAAGAATCAAGCACAGGATTCGCAAGAGATTATCAGGCGTTGCCGAAAGACCCAGAATGTCGGTTTACCGAAGCAACAAAGAAATCTATGTGCAACTGGTTGATGATGTACAGGGAATAACCCTCATTGCTGCCTCATCCAGAGACAAGGATATCTCAGGAAAAAAAGATATCACCAAAACGGAACAGGCAAAACTCGTTGGAAAAATGATCGCTGAAAAAGCTGCTGCCAACGGTATCTCACAAGTTGTTTTTGATAGAAACGGTTATCTGTATCACGGTCGGGTGAAAAGTCTGGCTGAAGCTGCAAGAGAAAACGGACTTAAATTTTAATAAGAATTATGTCTACAAGCATTAGGAAAGTTAAAACCACAGATCTGGAATTGAAAGACAGATTGGTTAGTATACAACGTGTTACTAAAGTTACCAAAGGGGGTAGAACCTTCAGCTTCTCAGCCATCGTTGTGGTTGGAGACGAAAATGGTATCGTGGGTTACGGCCTTGGTAAAGCCAATGAAGTTACCACTGCTATCGCTAAGGGTGTTGAGGATGCCAAAAAGAACCTCATCAGGGTTCCCGTTCTCAAAGGCACTATCCCTCATGTTCAATATGCTAAGTTCGGTGGCGCAAGCGTTTTCCTGAAACCAGCTTCCAGTGGTACCGGCGTAAAAGCAGGTGGTGCTATGCGCGCAGTTCTCGAAAGCGTTGGAATTCACGACGTGCTTGCAAAATCAAAAGGATCCTCTAACCCCCATAACCTGGTTAAAGCCACATTCAATGCGCTTCTCGAACTTCGAGACGCATACACTGTTGCTCAGCACAGAGGAGTGGACCTGAATAAAGTTTTTAACGGTTAATAATCAGTTATTCGAAATGGCAAAGATCAAAATAACCCAGGTCAAAAGTAAGATCGGTAGTACCGAAAGACAAAAGAAAACACTTACTGCCCTAGGACTGAAAAAAATGCACGCTAGCGTTGAGCTCGAAGCTACTCCCCAGATTCTGGGTATGGTTGGCAAATTGGCCCATATGCTAAAAGTAGAGAAATTATAGTATTTATCATTTTATCCGACAAAGAAATGGATTTGAGTAATTTACAACCGGCAAAAGGATCAACTCACAATAGTAAGCGAAAAGGACGTGGACAGGGATCCGCCAGAGGAGGTACTTCCACTAAGGGACACAAAGGTGCTCAGTCCAGATCCGGTTATTCCAGAAAAATCGGTTTTGAAGGTGGACAGATGCCTTTGCAAAGACGATTGCCAAAATTTGGATTTACCAACATCAACCGTAAAGAGTTTAAAGGGATTAATATCAGCACACTTCAGTATCTGGCTGACAAAAAAGACCTTAAAGATATTACAATCGATACCCTTATCGAAGCCGGTTTGGTTAATAAGAATTCTTTGGTTAAAATCCTTGGTAATGGTAACCTAACTTCCAAGCTGTCTGTTAAGGCTCACGCTTTTTCAAAGAAAGCTATTGAAGCCATTGAAGCAGCGCAGGGAACAGCCAACGTAATCTAACACTACCCGGGTTTTGACGGGCTAATAAAAAAGACTGATGAGAGCTTTTATTGAAACTTTTAAAAATATATTTAAGATCGAGGAGCTTAGACAAAGAATTCTCTACACATTGGGAATTCTTCTGGTTTACCGCCTCGGTTCTTTCATTGTTCTTCCGGGTATCGATCCCGATGCCTTGGCTGGCCTTAAGGCACAAACAGAAGGTGGGGTAATGGGTCTTCTTGATATGTTCAGCGGTGGTGCCTTCTCTAACGCCTCAGTTTTTGGCTTGGGTATCATGCCTTACATCTCCGCATCCATTGTTATTCAGCTTTTGGGAATCGCCGTTCCTTATTTTCAGAGACTTCAGAAAGAGGGAGAGAGTGGCCGCAGAAAGGTTAACCAAATCACCCGTTACCTTACTGTTATTATTCTTTTGCTTCAAGCTCCTGCGTATATTGCGAACCTCAGAGCTCAGGCTCCCGAAGCCTTCGCTCCAGGATTCTCGCAGTTGGCTACTATAATTATTCTTACAGCCGGAACCATGTTTGTTATGTGGTTGGGCGAAAAAATTACCGATAAGGGTATTGGAAATGGTATCTCATTAATCATCATGGTGGGTATCATTGCTCGTTTCCCCTTCGCAGTTATTGCCGAATTCAGCACCCGCCTCGAACAACAGGGTGGAGGCCTTGTTGCCTTCCTGCTTGAAATTGTTTTCCTCTTTTTCGTTTTTATGGCCACAATTCTTCTGGTGCAGGGCACACGGAGAATACCGGTTCAATATGCTAAACGAATCGTTGGAAACAAACAATACGGTGGCGTAAGACAATATATCCCTCTCAAGGTTAATGCTGCCGGAGTTATGCCTATTATCTTTGCTCAGGCGCTGATGTTTATCCCGATAACAATTGCAGGATTTGCCAATTCTGAAACACTAACCGGTTTTGCTGCAGCATTTTCTACTGTTACCGGATTTTGGTACAACTTCGTCTTTGCTATACTGATTGTGCTCTTTACATACTTCTATACCGCTATTACTATCAATCCTATGCAAATGGCAGAGGATATGAAGAAAAACGGTGGATTTATCCCCGGCGTTAAACCAGGCAGAAAAACGGTTGAGTTCCTCGATACAATAATGTCGAGAATCACTCTTCCCGGTTCAATGTTCCTTGCGCTGGTTGCTATTTTGCCTGCTTTTGCTACAATTGCCGGAGTAAATAGTACCTTTGCACAATTTTATGGCGGTACCTCCCTCCTTATTCTCGTGGGAGTAGTACTGGATACACTGCAACAAATTGAAAGCCATCTTCTTATGAGGCATTACGACGGACTTATGAAGTCGGGCCGTATTAAGGGGAGATCAGGAAGCGCTGCTGCAGTATAACATAACCTGTGAATCAGGAGACGTTCTTTGATGATAATAATAAAAACAACTGAGGAGATTGAGAAACTTCGCAACAGCAATCAACTGGTATCAAAAACACTGGCTGAAGTTGCAAAGTATATCAAACCGGGAGTTACTACCGAAAAGCTTGATCGGGTTGCTGAAGAGTATATAAGGGACAATAAAGCCATCCCCGGTTTTCTGGGTTATAACGGCTACCCTAAAACGCTTTGCACATCCGTTAACTCACAGGTGGTGCATGGTATTCCCTCAGCATATATCCTTAAGGAAGGGGATGTTGTTTCCGTGGATTGTGGCGTTATTCTCCAGGATTTTTATGGGGATACTGCCTATAGTTTCGAAGTTGGTGAAGTTGATGATTCGGTTAGGCGATTACTCAGAATAACGAAAGAAGCTCTTTACCTGGGTGTGGAAAAAGCCATCGAAGGAAATCGGATTGGCGACATTGGGTCGTCAGTTCAGTACCACTCGGAAAAAGCCGGTTTCTCTGTAGTACGGGAAATGGTTGGACACGGACTCGGCAGACATCTTCATGAGGAACCCGAAGTTCCTAATTATGGAACCAAAGGAAGTGGTGCCAAACTGAAAAAAGGAATGGTGATTTGTATTGAACCTATGATTAACCTGGGAAAAAGACAAATCGTTCAAGAAGCCGACGGATGGACAATCCGTACAAGCGATAAAATGCCCTCGGCCCATTTTGAACTGGCTGTGGCCATTGATTCCGGAAAACCAGATGTGCTTTCTACTTTCAGTTATATTGAAGAAGTTTTAAATTTGAAATAATATATGGCTAAACAACCTTCTATTGAACAAGATGGTGTTATAACAGAGGCTCTGTCGAATGCAATGTTTCGTGTTGAACTTGAGAACGGGCACGTAATTACTGCTCACATCTCGGGAAAAATGAGAATGCATTATATAAAGCTTTTGCCAGGGGATAAAGTTAAAGTTGAAATGTCGTTGTACGATTTAACAAAAGGAAGAATATCATTCAGATATAAATAATTAAAGAAATGAAAATCAGAACATCCATTAAACCACGCAGCGCTGACTGTAAGATCGTCAAACGTAAAGGACGTCTTTTCGTTATTAACAAAAAGAATCCGAAATTCAAACAGCGTCAGGGTTAAAAAATTAATTGACATAAATATAGTAAAACAATATGGCTAGAATCGTTGGCGTTGATTTGCCGAAAAATAAACGTGGAGAAGTAGGTCTTACCTACATTTTTGGAATCGGAAGGAACTCTGCTAGGAAAATTCTGGATAAAGCAGAAGTCAGTTACGATTTGCAGGTTAAAGACTGGGATGATGACCAGATATCCAAAATTCGTAAAGTTATTAACGACGAATTTAAGGTTGAAGGTGAATTGAGATCGTCTGTTCAGCTTAACATTAAAAGGCTTATGGATATCGGATGCTACAGAGGTATTCGCCATCGTATCGGATTACCTGTTCGTGGTCAGAGTACGAAAAACAACGCCAGAACCCGTAAGGGAAGGAAGAAAACTGTCGCAAACAAGAAGAAAGCAACTAAATAAGAATTAAGAAGATGGCAAAAAAGACCGGATCGACTAAGAAGAGAGTTGTTAATGTTGAACCTACCGGGCAGGCTCATGTTCATGCCTCATTTAACAACATTATCGTTTCACTTACCAATAACACCGGACAAGTGATCTCCTGGTCATCAGCAGGAAAAATGGGCTTCAAAGGCTCGAAGAAAAACACTCCGTACGCCGCTCAGATGGCAGCTGCTGACTGTTCCAAGGTAGCCTATGACAGCGGCCTTAGAAAAGTGAAAGTATATGTAAAAGGACCTGGTGCCGGAAGAGAATCGGCTATCCGAACCATACATACAGCTGGAATTGAAGTTACGGAAATTGTTGACGTTACTCCATTGCCCCACAACGGATGCCGTCCCCCGAAAAGAAGAAGGGTTTAAAAAAATATTTTAATAAAATAGTGTAATACTTATATAAATGGCGAGATATAGAGGACCAAGAACCAGGATTGCCAGAAAATTTGGCGAATCTATTTACGGTGCTGATAAAACATTCGAAAAGAAAAATTATCCCCCCGGACAGCATGGTGCTAATAAAAGAAGACGCAAAACTTCTGAATATGGCATTCAGCTGAAGGAAAAGCAAAAAGCAAAGTATACTTACGGTATTCTTGAAAAACAATTCAGGAACTTATTCGAAAAAGCACAAAGTAGCAAGGGCGTTACTGGTGAAGTGCTGCTTCAACTCCTGGAATCACGCCTTGACAATGTGGTTTTCCGTCTTGGAATTGCACCCACACGTGCTGCTGCCAGACAGTTGGTAGGACATCGTCATATTGTAGTTAATGGAGAAATAGTAAACGTTGCTTCATATATTCTTAAACCAGGTGATATTGTAAGTGTAAGGGAAAAATCCAAATCCCTTGAAGCAATTTCCGATTCACTGTCCTCTCGTCGTACCTCAGCATCATGGCTTGAGTGGGATTCAACCCAAATGTCAGGTAAATTCCTGAACAAACCGGAGAGAGAGGATATTCCTGAAAACATTAAGGAACAGCTGATCGTCGAATTGTATTCAAAATAATATAACAACTGATTTTATGGCAATTTTAGCTTTTCAAAAACCCGACAAGGTTATAATGCTCGAATCCGATGAGTGCAAAGGAAAATTCGAGTTCCGTCCCCTTGAACCAGGATACGGTATAACTGTTGGGAATGCGCTCAGAAGAATCTTGTTGTCTTCACTCGAGGGTTATGCAATATCTACAGTTAAAATTGAAGGTGTTGAACATGAGTTTTCTACCATAACCGGAGTTATTGAAGACCTAACCCAAATTATTCTCAATCTTAAACAAATCCGCTTTAAAAAGCAGATCGATGATGTTAACGATGAGAGAATCTCTGTCACCCTTACCGGACAGGAAGTGTTCAAGGCCGGCGATCTTTCCAAATTCCTTAGCGGTTTTAAAGTTCTTAACCCTGAACTGGTAATCTGCAACATGGAAACTGATGTGAAACTTCAAATGGAGTTCTTCATCAGCAAAGGAAGAGGTTATGTCACGGCTGACGAAAACAAGCCGGCTGACCCGGAATTCGGCCTGATCGCTATCGATACGATTTACACTCCTATTAAAAACGTTAAGTTTGCCGTTGAAAACTATCGTGTTGAACAGAAAACCGACTATGAGAAACTGATTATCGAAATCGATACCGATGGTTCTATTTTCCCGAAAGATGCACTTAAAGAGGCTGCTAAAATTCTTATCTACCACTTTATGCTCTTCTCTGACGAGAAAATCACCCTCGATTCGGATGAGAAATTCGCAAACGAAGAGTTTGACGAGGAAGTACTCCATATGAGACAACTTCTGAAAACCAAACTCGTGGATATGGATCTTTCCGTTCGCGCACTCAACTGCCTCAAAGCAGCTGAAGTGGAAACTCTTGGAGACCTTGTGAAATTCAATAAAAATGATCTTCTCAAATTCAGGAATTTCGGCAAGAAATCATTAACCGAATTGGATGAGTTGCTTACCGCAATGAGCCTCAATTTCGGAATGGACATTAATAAGTACAAATTAGACAAGGAATAACAGAAAATGAGACATAGGAAAAGTTTTAACCACCTAGGCAGAAAAAGTGCACATCGTAAAGCCATGCTGGCCAATATGGCGGCCTCGCTGATATTGCACAAACGGATTAAAACCACCACAGCCAAGGCAAAAGAATTGCGCACTTATGTTGAGCCTCTTATCACTAAGTCGAAAGAAGACTCAACCAACTCACGCAGGGTGGTATTCGGATACCTTCAGGACAAGGATGCTGTAAACGAGTTGTTTCGCGATGTGGCAACCAAGGTAGCTGACAGACCTGGTGGATATACCCGTATTATCAAACTGGGAAACCGTTTGGGCGATAACGCGGATATGTGTATCATGGAACTCGTTGACTTTAACGAAAACATGCTTAAAGCTTCTTCTTCGGCCAAAACGAAAGCCAGAAGTCGCCGGGGCGCCAAGAAAAAAGTCGAAGCGATAGCAGGCGATCATGTGGAAGCTAAAGCAACTGCCGCAGCTGTTGCACCCGCAATCGAAGAGGCAACGATAGTCGAAGAGAGCCCGGTAGCAGAAACAACTACAGATGTTGCCGATAGCGCCGAGCAGACTGATGTTGAAGACAACACTGAAGATTCGGAAAAGAAAGACGCATAAAAATAATACCTCAGGGTTTTTTTATATAAAAGGGATAAGGTAATTTTATACTTTATCCCTTTTTTTAAGAAACACCGCTTAATACAATCATTTAAAACAAAATTATTATGGGACAAATTGTTGATGTTCATGCTCGCGAGATTCTCGATTCACGTGGAAATCCCACAATCGAAGTTGAAGTTACCCTGGCTAGTGGTCTTATGGGCCGCGCTGCTATTCCTTCCGGTGCATCTACCGGCGAAAATGAGGCTATCGAACTCAGGGATGGCGACAAAAAACGTTACCTCGGAAAAGGCGTTCTTAAAGCCGTTGATAATGTAAACAATATCATCGCTCAGGAAGTTATTGGGATGAGTGCTTTTGACCAGGTTGCTGTTGATCATAAAATGATCGCTCTCGATGGCACAAAAACCAAAGGAAAACTTGGTGCTAATGCAATGCTCGGTGTTTCTCTGGCCGTTGCTAAAGCTGCTGCTCTTTATCATGATCTGCCTTTGTATCGCTATATCGGCGGCACAAATGCTCATGTTCTTCCCGTTCCAATGATGAATATCATTAACGGGGGATCACACTCCGACGCTCCTATCGCTTTCCAGGAATTTATGATCCGCCCCGTTGGCGCTCCTTCCTTCCGCGAAGGCCTCAGAATGGGTGCGGAGATTTTCCATTCGCTGAAGAAAGTACTGCACGATCGTAACCTCAGCACCGCTGTTGGTGATGAAGGTGGATTTGCTCCTGCCCTCAAAGGTACTGAAGATGCCCTCGAAAGCATTCTCACCGCTATCAAAAATGCAGGTTACAAACCCGGCAGAAAATCAGAAGGTGGACAGGTTTCAATCGCTCTTGATTGCGCTGCCTCTGAATTCTACAAAGACGGAATTTACGATTATACCAAATTCGAAGGCGCAAACGGTGCAAAGAGAACTTCAGCCCAACAGGCCGATTATATGGCCGAACTGATTTCCAAATACCCTATCGATTCTATCGAAGACGGTATGGATCAGAACGACTGGGACGGCTGGAAAATCCTTACCGATAAAATCGGAAGCAAATGCCAGATCGTGGGAGATGACCTATTTGTAACCAATGTTGAATACCTGAAAAAAGGTATCGCTATGGGTTGCGCGAACTCCATTCTGATTAAAGTTAACCAGATCGGTACTCTTACCGAAACACTGAACGCTATTGAAATGGCCCACAGAGCAGGGTTTACTTCAGTAACATCACACCGCTCAGGTGAAACTGAAGATTCCACCATCGCAGATATCGCTGTGGCAACCAACTCAGGTCAGATCAAAACCGGTTCGCTGAGCCGTACCGACCGCATTGCCAAGTATAACCAATTGCTTCGCATTGAAGAAGAATTAGGCGATACCGCAGTTTATGGATATGAGAAATAGTTAACCGTTTCTAATCTAACATCTTAAAACCGCTTTGAAAGTTTTTTACTTTTAAAGCGGTTTTTGGTTTGGGGGAAATTAAATCTCAACCTGGAAGTGGCTGTGAATTTTTCCAAATGTAAAATAATGACCAATAGTTGTGCTTTTAGGTCTTTATAGTGTCGAAACGATGTTTCCTTTGCTGGCGCAAAACAGAAATAAATTTTGACATTATGTTTGAGAAACATTATGTTTGAGAAACATAATTGTAGGTCCTGCGAATTTCTTAATAAGCTTACAATACTTTACATCAAAGAAACAACAGATATTTCTTCTAATGTGTTTTTACCCAAAGATGTATTGGAACTTGTGAAATAATAGGGTAAAAAGTTCATAGAACCCCGTTTTAAATAAGAACGGTTATAAATAATCTGACAATGAGATATATTCAAATGCCTTTTTCTTAAAGAATATAAGGGTTTCCGTGTTTTTCAGGTTTGTTATTCAACTAACACTTATTCAAATGTACAAGTCTATATGTGTAAATGTAAAAAAATACTATTTTTACACATTAAGGCTTTTGTATTCATAGATAAACTCAAACCGGTATAAAATGGCAAACGTAAAACAGCAGCTCCACGAAAAAATTTTGGCATGGAGACCCAGAACCGAAAAACTTCTGAAAGAATATGGAGAAGTTGTTGTGGATAAAGTAACTATCTCTCAGATTATTGGAGGTATGAGGGATATTAAAAGTCTTGTTACCGATATTTCCTATCTCGACCCTGAGGAGGGTATCCGCTACCGGGGATACACACTTGGGCAGGTTTTCGAACTTCTCCCAAAACCCAAAGGTGCCGAAATGCCCTATGTCGAAGGTCTCTATTACCTGCTTCTTACGGGGGATATTCCCAATAGCACCGAGCTTGCCGAAATCGTTGACGAGTTCAACAAGCGCAGAATCCTCCCCCGTTATGTTTATGAGGTTATTGATGCTTTCCCCTGCTGTAGCCATCCGATGACGATCTTCTCAACCGCTATCCTTAGCATGTCGAGAGAATCGTTTTTCAATAAGAAATACCATGCCGGCGTAAATAAACTCGACTATTGGGACCCCACTTATGAGGATGCTCTGAACCTCCTCGCAAAACTTCCTGAAATAGGAGCTTATATCTATCGTAAAGTATATCGCGACGGGAAAAGGATACAGTCAAACCCCAACCTCGATATGGGCGCTAACTTTGCCCATATGATGGGCATTGGAGCTCCTTATGACGAAGTTACCCGCATGAACTTTATTCTGCACGCCGACCATGAGAGCGGCAACGTAAGCGCACACACCGGCCACCTGGTTGCCAGCAGCCTCTCGGATGTGTATCTGGCTATTTCCTCAATGATCAACGGTCTTGCCGGACCGCTTCACGGACTTGCCAATCAGGAGGTTCTCCGCTGGCTGCAGGATGTGAGCGAGAAAATGGACGGGAAAGTGCCAACTGTGGATGAAATGAAACAATTTGTATGGGATACATTGCATTCCGGACAGGTTATCCCCGGTTACGGTCACGCGGTTCTCCGCAAAACCGATCCCCGTTATTCGTTCCAGAGGGAATTCTGTCAGAAAAACCTTCCGGATGATATCCTCTTCAAATACACAGACCTTCTCTATCAGGTCGTGCCCGACATTTTGAGGGAGCAGGGTAAGGCCAAGAACCCATGGCCAAACGTCGACGCTCAGTCTGGAATCATTCAGTGGCATTATGGTGTAACCGAGTACGATTTCTATACGGTTCTCTTTGGGATCGGCAGAGCTATTGGTATTTGTGCAAATATCGTTTGGGACAGGGCTTTGGGTTACTCCCTCGAAAGACCAAAATCTGTTACCACCGAAATGCTCGAGAAAATTGCAATGGGGGCAAAATCCGAGGATTAACCCGAATGGCTTTTTCTTCTCTCTCGGAATTCATCGCTGCACTTGAGAAAAACGATGAGCTGGTTCGCATAAGTCAATTCGTTGACCCTGAATTGGAGATTTCTGAAATCGCCGACCGCTTCTCCAAGTTGCCGGGAGGGGGAAAGGCATTATTGTTTGAAAATACAGGTACCGATTTCCCGGTTCTGATTAACGCACTGGGTTCGGAAAAGAGAATGTGCATTGCCTTGGGAATCGGAAGTCTTGACGAGGTGGCCGGAAACATCGCTTCAATTCTGGAGTTGCTTTCCGAACCCCGACAAAACTGGATATCCAAGATAAGCGTTTTGCCTTCACTGGCCCGTTATGCCGGCTATATGCCTGTGAAATCGAAGAAGAAAGCTCCTTGTCAGGAAATTGTTCACCACAACCCTGATCTGGGTTCGCTCCCTGTTCTCAAAACCTGGCCTTTCGATGGGGGTAAATTCTTTACTTTTCCTTTGGTGCATACCGTTGATCCTGAAACCGGAAACCGGAATGTCGGGATGTACCGTATGCAGGTTTTTGATAAAAACACCACGGGAATGCATTGGCATCGGCATAAAACCGGAGCCTCGCATTTCGAAAAGTACAAGAAAGCAGGAAAACTTATTCCCGTTGCGGTTGCTCTCGGGGGAGATCCGGTCCTAACGTATTGCGCAACCGCTCCCTTACCCGATCAACTCGACGAATACATCTTTGCCGGATTCCTCAGAAAGAGCCCTGTGCGGCTGGTCAGAGCCTTAACGCAGGATATCGATGTGCCGGCCGATGCCGATATTATCATTGAAGGTTATGTAGACCCAAAAGAAGAATTCCGTACCGAGGGCCCTTTTGGCGATCATACCGGCTTTTATTCCCTCACCGATACTTACCCTGTTTTTCATGTTACCTGCATCACTCATCGCCGAGAAGCCGTTTTCCCCGCCACTGTAGTGGGCATACCTCCCATGGAGGATGCCTGGATCGCCAAAGCCACGGAACGGATATTCCTCTGGCCCATCAAAAAGACGGTGGTTCCTGAACTTACGGAAATGAATATTCCCGAGTTCGGTGTAGCCCACAACCTTACCATTACCTCCATTGCCAAATCATTCCCGGGACAAGCTGAGAAAGTTATGAATGCCCTATGGGGAGCCGGACAGATGATGTTCAACAAGTACATGATAGTGTTGGACCGGCACGAAATAATTGCGGATTATGCTGAAATTCTTCGGAAAATTTCCAACCTCGACTTTAACCTCCATCTGACGTTTGCTAAAGGTCCCCTTGATGTGCTTGACCATTCAGCTCAAAGCATGGGCTATGGCAGTAAACTGGGAATCGACCTTACAAGCCCATATCCTGAGGAAATGGTTTCCTATCCGGGCAATAAGCCCCCGGAGCTAAGCAGGTCCGAAGTTGAAAAGGGGTATGATTCTATACTTGCAAGCGAGTCGGTGGGGGATAAGCATCCCGGTGTCCGGATTTTGCTGCTTACCGTTAAGAAAAGAAACAGAACGGAGCTGTTCCAAGATTTGCTCTCTCATCTTGACTCCTCCAAATCTTCATATCCCCGGATAGTAGTTCTTGTGGATGATAATGTGGATGTTACGGATTACTTCGTTACCGCATGGGTGGCACTTAATAATACTGATCCTGTTCGCGATATAATCCTGTTTCCCTATAAAGGAGATGTTCTGCTCTTGCTGGATGCTACCTCGAAGGATTCAGAGTTGAATGACTTTTCCCGTCCCTGGCCAAATATCATTGTGATGGATGATAAGATCATTAAAAAGATTGACGAGGAATGGGATAAACTCATCCCTTTCAAATTTATTGAGTCCCCATCGCACAGGTTTGGGAAAATGGTTAGAAATGCCGGTGCTATTGCAAATCCCGGTTCTTTTAACTCTCATTAGGCCTTTTCCTTGATTAGATGACTACTTTATACTAAATTAGCGCGGTATGAGGATATTCTACCTTTCCATATCGTTACTATTATTCTCCGTAACAAACTTTTCACAAAGTTTTGTTACTGCCGCTAAAGTTCCTGAAGCGGAGTTGTTTACGATTGAAAGCGGCATGTCACAAACCCGCGTCAATGTAACCTTTACCGACTCTTACGGCTTTCTTTGGATAGGAACCGGTGACGGACTTAATCGCTATGATGGTTATAAATTCGACGTTTTTAAGCACGTCCCATACGATAGCACCTCGCTTTCCCAGAACTTTATCCGCTGTATTGCACAGGATGCCGATGCCAATCTCTGGATCGGAACCAATTCGGGATTGAATTTCTATAACAGGCAAACGGGCCGCTTCAGTCAGCTTACACACAATCCGACCATTGCCTCCAGCATCTCCGACAACCGTATCCTGGCGCTTTTCGTGGATGCAAAGGGATTTGTTTGGATAAAAACCGAGCAGTATTTCGATAAACTGGATCCCACACGAGGGGATGTGACCCACTACAAGCATTATGTCAACAGGTTTAATAATAACCCGGTTTCCCAGAGCTGCCCAATAATTGAAGATGCTAATGGATTGCTCTGGTTTGGAAGCAATGACGGGGTGTTTTCTTTCAATCCCCTCACAGAAACTTTTACTCACCATTTCCATAGCCAGAATATACCGGAGAGCATCAGCAATAACGAAATCCTCTCAATATTTGAGGATAGGAACGGGGAATTATGGGTGGGTACCAAAAACGGAATTAACAAATACGATCGACAGCACAAAAACTTCAAAAGATACCTTTTTTCCCCTCATGGGGAGGCAAGCATTTCCGTAAATGCAATCGTCGAGGATGCTCAGGGTCTTTTTTGGCTCGGCACGGGAAGAGGAGTGCTGTTTTTTGATAAGAGGAAGGGGAATCATGAGTCCCTCAGCGGCCTCATCATTAACAAGTCATTGTATTCTTTGGGATCCGTTACAGGTTTACTGCTCGATAAATCCGGCATTATCTGGATGTCGGGATTTCAGGGCCTTTTCAAAATTGATACCAAGCCTAAGAAATTCAAAGTCTACAATTCCAGCTTTAACAGCTATCCCGCTCTCTCAGGGGATATGATCTCCTGCGTTTACAAGGAAACCGACGAGCTGATATGGCTTGGCGTATGGGATTATGGACTGAACATCCTGAATCGCAAAACAGGAAAGGTTGAAAAATATTCGCACAACAACCCCGACCGCTCCAAACGAATCAGCAGCAATCAGGTGAAATGCATATACAAAGATCACACAGGAACCATTTGGGTAGGGACGTACAACGGACTGGATATCTTTGACCCCAAAACCCGAACGTTCTCGCGGTTTGATGAGAAATACCCCTCCGTTTTTTCCCAAATCCTCAATAACCGCCGGATACTCTGCATGGCCGAAAACAAACTGGGCGATCTGTGGATAGGCACCGACAAGGGTGTCTTGAGATTTCAACGCAAATACAATCTTTTTACCAGTTACAATAAAATTTACCGCGACAATGTAACGGCTGAAATGGGCTATGTCTTTGCTCTCGCTGCCGATAACGAAAACCGCATTTGGATCGGAACGGAAAATGGACTGAACTGCAACGATCCGGAAAAAGATCTCTTCTACCGTTATGAGGAAACCGGCCGGGAAAAAGACTTGAGTTCCCGGATCATCTACAGCCTGCTGTTCGATAGTCAAAATACGCTTTGGGTGGGTACTGCCTCCGGATTGAATAAATATAATCCCAAGGAGGAAAATTTTGATTTGCTTACCGAAGCTGACGGTCTCTCGAATAACCAGATAAATTCACTGCTCGAAGATAAAAACCATTGTTTATGGATCACCACCAATAAGGGGCTCTCAAGGTTCGATATAAGCAAAAAAGAGTTTACCAACTTCAGCATTACCGATGGTCTTCAAAGTTTTGAGTTTGTTCAGGCAGCATCCAGTAAAGCCGATGACGGTGAAATGTTTTTTGGAGGTATTTCGGGCTTCAATTCCTTTTACCCCGAAAACCTGCCTGTTAATCCGTATCGACCTGAAATTGTTGTGGTTTCCATTGAGGTCTTTGATAACAACGGAATCGCGCACCCTTATTCCGGAGAGGGATTCAAGTCCGTGGAGGTAAGCGATAAACAGTCATTTACCGTCAGGTTTGCCGCTTTGGATTTTACCCTGCCGGGCAGAAATGCCTTCGAATACTCAATGAACTTAAAGGGGAAGGATGAGCGTTGGATCCCTATCGGGAATCAAAATTCCGTTACCTTCTTGAATCTTCCCCGGGGTGAATATATTTTGAGAATCCGGGGCTCGAATAACGACCAGGTCTGGAACACTCAAGGGGCTGAAGTGAATTTTCTTTCCTCTTCTCCATTCTGGCGAACAAATTTTGCCCTGGCACTCTTTAGCCTTTTCACCGTTTTTTTCATCTATGTCGTGATTCAATACCGGACACAGTCGCTCAGGAAGTCAAACAGGATTTTGCGAGACCGCGATATCGCCGCAAAAGAAATTTCCCGTCAAAAGGATATGCTCAGTTTGCGAAACAAAAACATTGAGGATAGCCTAAATTATGCCCAGCGCATTCAAAAGGCAATGCTTACAACCCCCAAGCAGTTCCGAACGATTCTTCCGAACTCTTTTGTGCTGCACAAGCCTAAAGACATCGTGAGCGGCGATTTTTATTGGATTTCGGAGCAGGAAGGGAAAGTTTTCGTGGCGGCTGCCGACTGTACCGGGCATGGCGTCCCCGGCGCCTTTATGTCCCTTATCAGCTTTGAACTCTTCCGTAAAATCATTAAAACACAGAAAATCTATTCACCGGCATTGATTCTGAATGCCATTAACAACAACTTCGAGGAGATTTTCGGAAATGTAGAGGATATAGCCATCAAAGACGGAATGGACCTTTCGTTTTGTGTTCTCGACAAATCTATGGGGAAACTCGAGTATTCCGGCGCTTTTAATCCCCTCTATATCGTTAGGGAAAAGAAACTCATCGAGTTAAAAGGCGATCGGTTCTCCATAGGAGCCGATATTGCCAACGAAATACCCGAGAAAATTTTCACAAACCATATTTTCCATCTCCGGCCCAACGATATGATTTATATGTTCAGCGACGGGTATGCCGATCAGTTTGGCGGACCGGAAGGAAAAAAATACAAGTACCGCAGGTTCCGGCACCTTTTGCTCAACATTCATCAGCTCCCCCTGGAGAAGCAGATGGCCTTAATTGATGAGAATATTGAGGAATGGAGGGGCAGCATCGAGCAGATTGATGATATCCTGATCATCGGTATCCGAATCCCCTGAAAGCCTTAATCGGATGACTTGCTCAGAAGAGCCTTCATCTTTTGAACGAGAATGTCAACCTGAAACGGCTTGCTGATGTAATCGTTCATACCTACAGCCAAACAACTCTCCCGATCACCCGCAAGGGCATTTGCCGTAATTGCAATAATGGGCGTCTGAAGATTGGTGCTCGATTCGATCTCCCTGATCTTTTTGGTTGCAACGATGCCATCCATCACAGGCATCTGTATATCCATCAGGATGATGTCGTATTTTGAGGTGCCGAATTTGTCGAGCGCCTCCTTGCCATTGCATGCCAAATCAATGTTTTTCACCATGCTCTTCAACGATAGAAGCACAATTTTCTGGTTTATAAGATTGTCTTCAACAAGCAATACGTTGGCATCGATAAGGCTCACCGACTCCGATTCGTCAAAGAGCAGCTTTTCGGAAACATCCTCTATTCTGCGCGAAAGATCTTTTTGGAAGCCCAAAACGAAACTCAGGATATCCAGACCGTCTTTATGGTCGATTATTAAAAATCCCCCGGAATAACTAATTAGCTTCTTGGAGTTGTTGTTGCTTTGGTCGGACTCTAAAATCTCCGCCTCGGATTCCTTCTTTAAGGAAGCGAAATCCGAAAGCTTGAAGGAAACTTCGATGGTGAATAAAATCTTCAGATCTGCTTTGGTTTCTTTCTCCGGGTATACTTTAATAACAATTTCATTTATCACCCTTTTGCTGTGCGAATAAAGGATGTTCTGAAGAAGGTTTAGAAAAATCTGCTTGAGCTTTATCGGATCCCCTATTAAAAAATTCTGGATGTTGGGCGAAAAATCAAGGCTGATATTGGCTTGGCTCTTATTCGAGTAAAGATTCACAATGCTTTTTATGGCAGGCAAGAGGTTGAAGCTGATGAGGCTGTCTTTGATCTTCACGAGTTCAGGTTGCGAAAAATCTACAATTTTGTCTACCGCCTCCAAAAGATTATTGGTTGAAGCCCTTAGGGTGTCGATAAGTTCTTTCTGATTTTTATTAAGACTGGATTTGAAAATCAGATTGTTAACCAGAATTATGTTGTTAAGCGAAGTACGCAGCTGATGCGACAAGTTTGAAATAAACTCGTCCTTCTGCTTGAATTCCAGGGATGAGAGCTTCAGCTTATCCTGCAACTCAACAACTTCAGCTGCCCGCAAATCGTCAAGGATATAGAAAATCGCCAGAATCAGAAAATAGGCAGCAAAGAAGTAGGCGTTAAACGATAATTCAGGATTGATCAGAAGGCCGGGTAGGGGAATGAGATGGCCTGAAATGAGAATCAGCGCGAGCACAAGGGAATGGATAATGCTTTTTCGCTGTTCAAATACCTGAATCGCAAAAACAGGAAAAAACAGAATAAAGATCCACGAATAAGTAACGGTCGTGCCAAACCAAAATGTGTAAACAGATGCCAGCTCCACAAGAATAACAGAAACCAAAGCACCCCTGTCGTATTTTGTTTTTGAAGGAAATGCGGTAACCGTAAGAACTGAGAGGACTATAACCGATGCGAAAAAGTAGATTGAAACTGTATCCCCGTTTATAAAGTGCCTGATCCCTGAAACGACCCAAAAAAGGAAAAAAAGACTTAACAGGAAATTGAAAATGAATACCCTGTCAATGTTTTTCTCATTATCGGAAACCAGATTGGATGTGAAAACTTTCTTAAGCAATGTAATCAGGTTCATATTTTCTGATTGTTTGGAATGAATCTTGCACCAATATTAATGAATTCTGCGGCAAGGTAGAAATACTTTACGATATTGGGTGCAAAATGTTACCGCTATAGTATATTATTTCTGAAAGATTCTCGTTGTTTTTGCGGGTTCCGGAATAATAAAATTTGGCTTTTTTGTTACTTTGTGTTTTTATTAAACTGCTTAATTGGTACTTTTGACTTGTTGTTTTGATGCTTCCAGACCATTCATATTTGAAATTGATGCGGAGATTTAGTCTTATATTCCTGACAGTGATGCTTATCCATCTTCCCTTGTCCTCCCAGGAGCTGCCTAAAGGGATGGTGAAGTATACCCCGGAATTCAGATTTGCGGATGGGATATACCTTGCCTATTCCCAATTGAAAAACAACAGCCCTGTCCCTGTTGCAAGGGTCCTGTCCGACACGGATCCCAACGACCCGGATTTTTTCACCAAACTGCTTGAGGAAAAGCAGATTGGTTACTTCGACGATTTTGGCGTTCAGCAGTCTGTCCCGGTCGATAAAATCTGGGGCTTCAGCCGAAACGGTGTCGTCTATATCCGCATCGGAGGAAATTTTTCGCGGGTAACCGTTATTGGAAGTATTTGCCATTTTGTGGCCAATATCACCACCTATAATTCCCGCTATTATGACCCGTATTACTATAACCCTTATTATTACCGCTATTCAGCCACTCCTTCAACTACCTCAACTACGGAAATGCGACAGTACCTCCTGGATTTTGAGTCGGGGAAGATTCTCGATTACGACACCCAGGGAGTTGAGGTTTTGTTAATGAAAGATCCGGAGTTGTATGATGAGTTTGTGGCTCTCAAAAACAAAAAGAAAAAGCAAATGAAGTTTCTCTATATCCGGAAGTTCAACGAGAGAAACCCATTGTATCTGCCCGAAAAACAAATTAACACTATAATCCCATGAGAAAAATCCTGCTGATCCTTGCCGCATGTATGTCCGGCTCAATGCTGACCGCTCAGGTTGAATACCTCCCCACGAAAGATGACCTCGGTAAAGTGCTGAAAACCAAAACCTATGTGGTTCTCGACGAGAGCCCGATGTCGGATTTCAATTTCGCTATCAAGGAGGTTATGGCAAGCGTTTGGAAGCTAACCGAATTCGAGTTCATCAAGAATTCGGAGTTTGAGAAGCTATCCAAAAACGAGAGCAATTCTTTTCTCTACACCTCACTCGTGAGTTTTGAAAAGGATAAAACCGAATCCCGTTATATCTTTCTTCATTTTTCTCTCGGGGGAGCCAACCTGTCGATCGACGACCTCCGCGACATGGCTTCGGTTCCGCTTTCATACTCGGGAACAGATTCCGAAAATTACACCTACAAACTGGGTACCATCGTGCGTTTCATTCAAAACCATGTGAACCTTATCTACGAAAAACCGGAACTCATCAGCGCGAATATTTTCAAATTCTATAACGACAATATCCAGGATATCCATTCCAAGACCCTCTACCTCGTGCAGGACGAACTGTCACCTGCCGTTAGCACCCCTGCAAGAATCAAGGCAATTTACCCCTATAAATTCAAAATTGTAACAAGGGAGGAAATAAACCAGGCTATCGCCGATAATAACGAGGATATTGTTTTTCTTCATAAAGTGGGACCTGAAGGCAAGCGCTCCGATGCCAGATGTTACAAAATCGTGATCGGGGCCTCCGATGCGAACTTTTACTATTTCGACTACCACATGGTATCTGCCAAAAGCCCGGATGGCCTGCTGGAATCAGACCTGAAGAAAATGGCCAAGTAATATATCCCTTCAGGCTCCTGCCTTTTAGCATCGTTCGATACATTGAAAAACATTTTACTTACAATAGAACCCGAATAAATGTCCATTACAAAACCGAGCATTCCCGCGGGAACCCGTGATTTTACTCCCCTGGAGATGACCCGGAGGAACTATATTTTCTCCACTATCCGTGAAGTGTTTAAACTTTTTGGATTTCAGTCGATCGAAACGCCTGCCATGGAAAACCTTTCCACACTCCTCGGCAAGTATGGGGAAGAAGGAGACAAACTGCTGTTCAGGATTTTGAATTCGGGGGATTTCCTCTCGAAAACCGACGAAAGCCTGCTCCAGAAGAAAGACTCTCTCAAGGTTTCCAACCTCATATCCGAACGCGGACTCCGATACGATCTTACCGTTCCTTTTGCCCGATTTGTGGTGCAGCACCGGAATGAGATCAACTTCCCATTCAAAAGATACCAGATACAGCCTGTGTGGAGGGCCGATCGACCCCAGAAAGGCCGTTACAGGGAATTCTACCAGTGCGATGCCGACACCATCGGAAGCAACTCCCTCTGGAACGAGGTGGAACTGATAAAAATAGTCGATATGGTTTTTACCCGACTAAACATCCGCACAAACATTAAACTCAATAACCGGAAAATACTCGCCGGTATAGCCGAAACCATTGGCGAATCCGGGAGGATTACCGAGATTACAATTGCCCTGGATAAAATCGATAAAATCGGCAGGGAAAAAGTTGTTGAAGAGCTTGTACAAAGAGGCATACCCGAAGTCGCTGTGGATAAACTCACCCCGCTTTTCGAGCTTAAAGGCGATTACCCGCAGAAAATCGAATTTCTGGAGGACTTTCTTAAAAATTCATCACTAGGTCTTGCCGGGATCGAAGAAATTAAAACAGTGTTCAGGTATCTCGATTCATATGGGATATCCAATGGTCTCGAACTGGACCTCACCCTTGCCCGGGGATTGAACTATTACACCGGGGCAATCATTGAAGTGAAAGCCCTCGATGTTGAAATTGGAAGCATCTGCGGGGGAGGCCGTTACGACGATCTTACCGGGATTTTTGGAATGCCGGGTGTTTCAGGCGTGGGAGTATCCTTCGGAGCCGACAGGATTTACGATGTGATGTTGCAATTGAATAATTTCCCTGCAGAAACCGATTCCACAACCAAACTTATGTTTGTGAACTTCGGGGAGAAAGAAACACAGGCTGTTTTAAGCTTGGTTTCGCAGTTGAGGGCAAAGAATGTTGCTGTTGAAATTTATCCCGATACTGCCAAATTCCAAAAGCAGCTCGGCTATGCCAACACCGCCAATATCCCTTTCGTTGCACTGGCAGGCGAGCAGGAGTTGTTGAAAGGCATAGTGACGCTCAAAGACATGAAATCAGGGACTCAGGAGCAGGTTTCATTTGATGAGCTTATTTCAAAAGTTTGTGCAGGATAGAATCAATCTCAAACCATTCTTCTTTTTTGTAAGGGCGTCATCTCTGAAAAGCACATCAACCCCAACCAACTCCTGAAACTAGAAATAGCTTGTCATTCCGAGCAAAGCGAGGAATCTCAAATCTTTTACCGGACAACAATGTTATAATATTAAATATTTCAAAGGAAATAATAAAAGGCAATACTGTTCTTTTCAATTACTCTGAAATGCTGAAAAGCATACCCCCATTTCAATTATTTTTGGTACTTATGCTTCAATTTTAAAATACTCCCATGCTCCATAAGATCGACTCCCGGGTGATAGATTTTTCAGGTATCACAACGATTCTCCAAACTCCCTCAAAGATTGAGCTTTCCGACGAATCGGCCGGAAAAGTCATTCGCTGCAGGGAATATCTCGATAAGCGCATGGAGAGCGGTAAAGAGGTAATTTATGGCATCAATACCGGATTTGGCTCTTTGTATAACCGTGTGATCCCTTCCGGGGATCTTGGTCAGCTGCAAACCAACCTGGTAATGTCGCACGCCTGCGGTGTTGGCGAGGAAGTTCCCCTTCAGGTTGTGAAACTTATGCTTTTCCTCAAAGCACAGTCGCTTTCATACGGCAATTCGGGAGTGCAACTGCAGACAATTCAGCGGCTTCTTGATTTTTATAACGAGGGTGTTTTGCCTGTTATATACCAGTATGGTTCATTGGGTGCCTCGGGCGATCTTGCCCCCCTGGCGCATATGAGCCTTCCGCTTATTGGAATGGGTGAGGTCTATTATCAGGGTAAAAAATACCCTTCTGCCGAAATCCTCAGGAAGTTTGGCTGGGAACCGCTCGAATTGAAATCCAAAGAAGGTCTGGCACTGCTCAACGGAACCCAATTTATGAGCGCTTATGGGGTTGAACTTTGCCTCCGGGTGTTCAAACTCTCTCAGCTGGCCGATGTTATCGGAGCCTTGTCGCTCGAAGCATTTGACGGCAGAATTGAGCCTTTTCATGAGCTGATTCAGCAGATACGCCCTTACGAGGGACAGATTAAAACAGCCAGAAGAGTGCGGTGGCTCCTTAGCGACTCCGAAATCATCAACCGGCCCAAGGAACATGTTCAGGATCCTTATTCCTTCCGCTGTATTCCGCAGGTTCACGGTGCCTCAAAAGATTCTATCAAATATGTTGCCTATGTTTTTCAGAGGGAGATTAACTCCGTTACCGATAACCCAACGATTTTCCCCGAAGAGGACCTGATAATTTCTGCAGGAAACTTTCACGGTCAGCCCCTGGCCCTTGCCCTCGATAACCTGGCCATAGCGATGTCGGAACTGGGGAATATATCCGAGCGCCGCACCTATCAGCTTGTTGGCGGACACCGGTCCCTACCGCCATTTCTGGTTGCTAATCCCGGACTTAACTCCGGATTTATGATCCCCCAATATACCGCGGCATCCATGGTGAGCCATAACAAACAGCTCTCAACCCCCAGCTCCGTCGATAGTATCGAGTCTTCACAAGGACAGGAAGACCATGTGAGCATGGGAGCAAATGCTGCGGTGAAAGCCTACAAGGTTATGGAAAACCTCGAGCGAATCCTCGCCATTGAACTCTACAACGCAGCGCAGGCTCTCGACTTTCGACGCCCTGCCCGCACCTCCTCCTACCTCGAAAATATTCTTCAGCAATACCGCCGCGAAATAAAATTCGTTACGAACGACATGGTAATGTACGAAGATATTAACCGCTCGGTTGAGTTTCTCCGCAAGGTGGATCTTGGTTTGCCCATTGACGACGATCAGACTGATCTCGGGGGATGAGCCTGGAAATAATTTTGTAAGGCCTGCGAAAAACATTAATTTGCAGTCCAAATAACACCGGAATCTTGGAGCACTCATTAATAGTAAGTCTTAATAACGAAACCGTATTCACAAGCGACCAGCATTGGCTGCATCCCCTTTTTGAGCTTGAAGACTTCCTTAACCGGAACAGCATTCTGCCCGTCGAGTTGTTTCTGAGAGATAAAATAGCAGGTAAAGCTGCTGCCTGCCTTATTGTTTTTCTCGGCATCAGGCGCTGTCATATCGAATTGTTGAGCGAACGCGCAATTCCCGTGTTTAAAGCCAACGGAATCGAATTTACCTATGATAATCTTGTCGATCATATCCAATGCCGCACCGAGGATCTTATTACCGATACGATGAGCATTGCCGATGCATATCTTTTCCTTCGCAAGCGCGCAGGCAGGGTTCAGGGCCTGGCTGTGAAACTTGGGGATGTAACGGTTCGCATTGGCGGCACTTTAATTGTCGATCAGTTGAATCTTGAGCTGGGCAGGGGAGAGCAACTAATCGTACATGGCGCTAACGGAACGGGCAAAACTACCTTGCTGCGAGCTATCCTGGGACTGACGCCCTGTGAAGGATCAATCCGAATCGGCGATTTTGTCGTTGGTGGCGCAGACTGGAAAAAGCAGCGAAGCAGCATCGCCTATGTTCACCAGGAGAGCATGAAAAGCAATTTTCCGATCTCAGCCGGTGAAGTTGTGCAGATCGGTCTGGGAACCTCCAGAATGTCGGGTACTGAAACCGAATACCGGGTTGAGCTGGCAATGCGCCGAACCGGATGCTTCCATTTGTTCAAACAGGCCTACAGCACTTTGTCGGGCGGTGAAAAGCAGCGCGTCTCCCTGGCCCGCTGCCTTTGTCAGAATGCAGGCGTTTTCCTCCTCGACGAGCCAACCTCTTTCCTCGACCCGCAGGGAAAAGAAGACTTGTTGAACCTCCTTGATGAGCTCAGCCGCAACGAAGCCCCGACCATGATTCTTGTATCGCACGAGCAGCAATGGATTGAGCAGCTGAACTGGATTTCCCGGGAGTTGAAAGGAGGAAAATTATGCTAGAACTCCTGTCATTGACCCCCATTCTCAAGGGTTTGATTGTTCTTGCCCTGGCAGGTGTAACCTTTCCCATCACCGGTGTCTATCTGTTCCGGCTGAACCTCCTTCCGCTGCGTTTCATGCTTATGCATGGTGCTATTCTGGGCGGCGCTATGGCCCTTGCTTTGCAGATTAACCCTTTTTGGACAACCATTGCGGTGAACCTCGTGCTTGTGGTATTTATGGCCCGATCGTCGCGCTCTATGAAGATTGATGCCGGCCAGATCAGCACTTTTTTTATGGTTATCTCAATTTCCCTGGCTTTCATATTTATTTACAAATTCAATGTCCCTGCAAAAGATACCCTGACCTTGCTTTGGGGAAACCTCTTTATCCTGAGCTGGGCGGAGGTTATCGGGGTCGGGTCGTTTGCCGTCTTCCTGGCCGGTTTCCAATTTTATTTTCGCCACCAGCTGCGCGCCCTCTTTTTCGACAGGGAGATCGCGTACACTTCCGGAATCGATGAGGGCAAGCTCTATTATGCGGTTGTTTTTCTGGTTGCAATTACCGTAGCTCTGGCCATGAAGCTTATCGGGGCCTTGCTTTTGGATGCCATACTGCTCCTTCCTCCGGTAATCGCCTCCTTCCATGCCAGAAGCCTGAAAGGTATGATCCTGGGATCTGCAATGTGGGGAGGGATTTTTTCTATCGGGGGATTTCTTTTGTCGATCGCCATCGACATCCCTGCAAGCTCTTCTATTGCTGCTCTGGCCTCTGTGGTGTTTATTGTTATGTACCTTATGCGCCGAAAATGAAAACCCTTCAATCCATACTTCTTGTTTCAGTGATGCTCTCCGCATGCTCGGTCAAACAGTCTGCCCCCAAAGGCGTTGTGGCAACCACTGCCTGGACGGCTGCTTATGCTGTGGCCGCCGGTGCAAGCGATGTTTCGGTTCTCGCACCCTATGAAATGGTGCATCCCAGCGAGTACGAGCTTCGGCCGGGCGATATCAGCCGGTTGACCCATGCAAGCCTGGTGGTTTATGCCGGGTACGAGCTTATGGTGGATCAGATTAAAGAGGGATTGAAAATATCGCCCGAAAAACTCGTAGCCATCACAACCAGCTATAGTGTGGAAGAAATCGAAGCCTCGGTGATGCAAATTGCAAAACAACTGGGAACCGAGGATATAGCTGCCGGAAACATCGAAGAGATCAAACGCTTGTTTGCTGAAGGGCGTGAGACTGTGCAACAGAAAGGCCTTGATAAGGAAACGGTGTTGGTCCATTTTTTCCAGGAATCGTTTATCAGGGAACTGGGGATCGATATCCGCTTGGTATTTGGGCCTGCTCCCCCGGAACCCAGACGGATACTGGATATTACCCGCGCCAATCCTTCCCTTATAATTGATAACGCCCATAACCCGGTTGGCGGACCCATGAAGGAGACGTTGCCGGAGGCCAAGTACAAAATGCTCCTGAATTTCCCCGGAATGTACGGAACACGCAGCCTGGCGGATGTGATTGAATTCAATTTGAAACAGCTTGTTGAACCTTAAACCGTACACGTAATTATGAATGACCGCAAAACATTTGACCGGATAACTTTTTTGGATAACGGCTGGAGCCAAACAATCCGTATCAAAAAGAAATACGAATGGGCGATGATCGCCTTTTTTGTGTTTATAATAGTCTTCATCCTGGGCATGTTGTACCTGCT
>CAMAZH010000048.1 GCA_945863035.1 Chitinophaga pinensis
TGAGGATTATTTCGTTTTCCACGCCGGTGTAGGACTTATGCATTTCATTGTGTGCCGATTTTATGTCGAACAGTAACATGCTGGCAATCCTGGCTACCTTGAGGAAATTTTTCTGATTCACATAGCCCGAGGTATCCACTGCGGTATGAATTCCGGCATCGCGGCACAAGCCCAGCAATTCTAAAAGAAATGCTGGCTGCATCACAGGCTCCCCGCCTGAAAAGGTTACTCCTCCCCCGCTCTCTTCATAAAAAATCCGATCTTTCATGATGATCTCGAAAACTTCCGCAGATGAGTAAGTCTTTCCAACGATTTCCTCATGAACCCACTTCTTGCCGTCAATCTGTCGATTTCGTTTTATTATCTGGGGATCGAATGAGATGCCTTCAGGGTTGTGACACCATTGACACCTAAGCGGGCAACCCTTAAAAAACACAGTTGTACGGATGCCCGGACCGTCGTGCACCGAATATCTGCGAATGTCGAAAATTAAACCGTGTTCCATAAAGAATGGCAATAAGCAAAAAGCTACAAGAAATTCAAGTGAGATCCAAGGTGATCGAATTGGGTGAACAGAAGGCATTCCCTATTGGATGCCCAAGGGATGATTTAAAGAATCCAACAGCTGTAAAGACCTTTGCCGTTGTTGTGGTAAAGTGTATGGTAAGGTTTACTTCTCATATACTATTTATAGATTTTCAAAATTAATGCTTTTTATTTCATTGCCCATCCCTTTGGGTAAATTATTTAATCGGGCAATGCATAAAATTTTGTTTAATATGAAAAACCCGGTTGGCTTTACCACGACTCCGGGTTTTTTCTATGCATATTATCTGGAATAAACATTTGGCCTGCCCGAATGACAGCTTATACATTCTTCGGTTTCAGGGAAGAACTCAGCCAGAATAGCATAAAGACCGGGATCATAACTTTTCAGTTCATACCTGAAATTAACAAAATTATGTTTCCCATCCGGAACTTCGACTTCAGCATTCACATTGAACCAGGTTTGCACGCCTTCAGCCCAATACTCCCATATGTTGGTGGCTGCATAGGTATTTTCCCATTTCCCCTCGGCAACTGCATTATCCAACAGTTTCTGAAGTCTGTCGTTAAATGTACTATCGATTGGAATAATCCCTACCCCATGGATGGTATGGGCGAATTCGTGAATCAGAATATCCTCGGCATGGTATTTATCGATCTGGTAGCAAAGCAGATTTTCCTCCGCGCAGGTTGTAATAGGATCATCAAGAGTGCCGCCTAAACCCCGGGCACGAACATCCATGTTTATGGTTTTATCATTTACAAGGTAGGCATGCTCGGGTATGTCGGTAGTACCTTCATATCTGGCCATAATCCCTATCCTTGTGTTGTGTTGTGTAAGCGATTGGTGAACCGCTTGTGGAAGCGCATCGGTCATAAATTCAATAATCTTTCCTGCCGACCAGAAAGCTTTATCCGGCACTTTTTCCGAACTAATAATATGAATTCCGTTCGCATTTATATACTTCTTGTAAAAAGGGTCAAACCCCAAACTTTTAGGAGGTTTAGCAACAACTACAGAATCGGATGGCATAAGTTTATACTTGCAAGCCTCAATCCCGGGGTTATCGCCGTAGAGGGCCCTTCCAACGCTGCCAACCTGCCATTTCCAGCGATCCAGAACTCTGGCGCTTTGATGAAACTCAGAAGCACCAACCTTCAGGGTAACTTCATATTCACCGGGCTCAGCTCTTTCAGTATCCCATACGATTTTATGAAATCCATTTTCCGCCCCGGCTTTTGTTTTAAAAATCACTTCTTGCGAAACGGGTTTTTTTATTATTATTGTGACATCATCAGTGCCTGCCTGATTCAGGTAATAATAGACAACTACTCCATTAGGTTCGTTTGGTGTTTTGAGATGGCTATCTCCCATCAGGCTGCTGTTCCCCCAATTTGCCTGTTGAGAATAGTTTATCTGAGGTTTTGGTTCAATTGCAAACAAATGAATTTTTTTATCGAGAAGCTCCGGTGATATTTCCCTGAAGGGGTAAATGTCTGTGACATAGGTTCCCCGGCCGTAAGTTCCTACAATAAGGTCCCTGTCGCGGGGATGAACCAACAGATCCTTAACAGGTACAGAAGGAATGTTTTGGTTGAATTTTACCCATGACCCACCCCTGTTGAGCGAAATATAAACCCCATGGTCATTGCCGACAAGAAGCATAGCTGGATTGATATCATCTTCCCAGATTACTGAAACAGGCTGGTTTGGGAGTCCGGCGGAAATACTTTTCCAAGTTTTCCCAAAGTCGTCTGTCATAAATACATATGGGGCAAAATCATCATTCTTGTATCCGCTTTTGGTAACATAAGCAAGCCCTGCTTCATGATTGGATGCAAATACCCGGCTTACCCAGCGCTCTTCGGGCACTCCTGTTTCTTCAAGTTGTTTAGTCAGATCCTTCCATGTTTTCCCATTGTCGGGAGTCATATGTACCCTGCCATCATCCGTTCCAACCCATATTACTCCGGGCTTAACCGGAGACTCGGAGATGGTTGTAATAGTGCAATACATAATATGTCCTTTACCAGCAATTTTTTCTGGATTATTGCTAGTGAGGTCCATGCTGATTTCTTTCCAGGATTCGCCCCGGTTGTCGGAGCACAGCAGCATCTGTCCCCCGGTATAAATAACCGAGTTGTCATGGGGCGACATTACCAAGGGTGTATTCCATGTGAACCTGTATGGAGGCTTGTTTTCGCCAGCCATGGGTTGAATACCGAATCTTTCACCTTCGAACTGATCGACTTTATGGTGTGCTCCGAATTGTGTGGTGAAGTACAACCATCGACTGTTTGTTTTATCAACCACATGATACATTCCGTCCCACATTCCAACAGCCCGCCAGTCGAGCGTACTGATTTCGCCCATGCTTCCGTTTGAGGGGGCTTTCCATCCCTCGTGATCCTGAAGGCCAACATAGAGATTATAAGGGATTTCCATATCGGCCTCTACCGAATAGACCTCGCCGAAAGGCAGGTGGTAAAGGTGCTGCATGGATTTTCCCCCGTCGTAGGTAACATAAACACCTCCATCACTGCCCACAATGAGGTGGCGTGAGTCGTTCGGATCAATCCAGAATGTTCGTATATCGCCAAACATATTTACAAACAGGTGTTCCGGCGCGTCTTTCCAATCATGCCAAGTTTTCCCCTTATCGTGAGAAGTCTGCAAATGCACACTGGAAACAAAAAGGTTGCTCTCATCCACCGGGTCGATCATAATCTGATTAAAAGAATAAGCAGCCTTGCCACTGAGATTCACACTGTCGGAATTCATCTTCTCCCATTTACCGCCCGCGTTGGCTGTTCTGTAGACCTCTCCGCCAATAAACCGATCAAAATAGTCGTCGCGCAGGTGAAAGTCGCCTTGCATGTTCCCATTGGCATAACCCGGGCGAACATTCAGATTTTCGATGATAGAATAAAGCACATCAGGATTGGAGCGGTAAATATCCAAGCCAATTCTTCCGATGTTCCCATTCGGAAGACCACCCTCAAGTCTCTTCCATTTTTTCCCGCCGTTTGTGGTCTTGTAAATTCCACTTTCAGTACCTCCCGCTTCATAATGCCAGGGAAGCCGTTTTTTACTGTAGGTTGCTGCATAAAGGATTTCCGGATCTTTCGGGCTGATAACCAAGTCGATTATTCCAGTCTCATCGTTGATATAAAGTACTTTTTCCCAGTTTATGCCACCATCGGTTGTTTTGAAAACACCTCTCTGTTCATTCGAAGAATACAAATGTCCCATAACAGCAACATAAACAATGTTTTCGTCGAAGGGGTTAATGACAATACGCGGAATATGGTGACTGTCGTCCAGTCCCATGCACTGAAAACTTTTCCCACCATCAGTTGATTTGTAAATACCATTTCCGGCATGAGCAGACCTTGCACAGGAGGATTCTCCCGTGCCTACCCATAGCACCTCGGGGTTCGACTTGGCCACCTCGATTGCGCCAATGGAAAGGTTTCCGTAATCCTCAAAAACCGGGGTAAAGCTTATTCCATTATTTATGGTTTTCCAAACGCTACCATGACGGCCAGCAATATAGAATGTATACTTATATTGGGGATTGTTGCTTTCAGGGACAGCAATGTCGCTTATCCAGCTTCCTACCCTATGCGGGCTGAAATTGCGATATGCAAATGCATCGTAACCTATTGCAGTTTCCTGCCCCTGAGTTGAAGTAAAAACAAAAAACAGCAATGCGAACAATCCCGGTAAAAGCTTCATTATAAAACATTTAATAAAACATGAAAGACAATACTATATATAAAGATCAGAATTATTCAGACACTATCGGCCCTTTTCGTTTTTCGTCACCCCCAGGAGCAAACACCAATAATTACGCATAAATCTGATTTCAAGCAACTTGGCTTTCATTCGTTGATCTAGGTCCAAAGAATATTGCCGGAATAATCCGCTATTTTGATGTGAAATTCCTAGCTATGAACCGAATTTCACGATCAAATAATTGCACAGGCCTGTCAGATCTTTCAAAAAGCCCTAACATTAAGGGTTTAAAAAATACCCCTAAAATGAAAAAGACTAATTTCTTAATTGTAATCCTCGGAATCCTGTTTTCGCAGGCTCAAGCCCAAAAGTTTGAAGAATTGGCCCTAACTCCCCCTATGGGTTGGAACAGCTGGAATAATTTTGGCTGCAACGTTAGTGAAACCCTGATCATGGAAATGACCGATGCCATGGTTAAAAGCGGTATGAAAGATGCCGGATACGAATACATTGTGATTGATGATTGCTGGCAGGTAGGCCGTGACAGCTCCGGGAACATAATCCCCGATCCGGAACGGTTTCCCTCAGGGATAAAGTTCCTTGCAGATTATATTCATGCCCGCGGGCTCAAGTTTGGCATATATTCATGTGCAGGCTCCAAGACATGTCAGGGACGGCCCGGAGGAAGAGGTTACCAGTTTCAGGATGCGCGCCAATATGCGGCCTGGGGT
The DNA here is from genome assembly GCA_945863035.1 of Chitinophaga pinensis. Classification (GTDB taxonomy): domain Bacteria; phylum Bacteroidota; class Bacteroidia; order Bacteroidales; genus JACJXF01. The sequence continues at coordinate 5,017 of CAMAZH010000048.1, forward strand.
GTGGATTATCTGAAATACGACTGGTGCTACGACGAAGGCCAGAAAGCCGAGGCTGCCTACAAAACCATGAGCGACGCCCTGAAAGAATGCGGCAGGCCAATTGTATTCAGCATTTGCGAATGGGGCGAAAGTAAACCCTGGACATGGGCAAAAGGAGTTGGCCATCTGTGGAGAACAACTCCGGATATCAGAAACTTATATAATGCTGAGATCAATTGGGGGGGATTGGGAATTGTAAACATTATTGATCGTCAGGCGGATCTCTGGAAATACGCCGGTCCGGGTCACTGGAACGATCCCGACATGCTTGAAGTTGGCAATCCCGGGCTCACACACGATGAGAATGTTACTCATTTCTCGATGTGGGCTTTGCTGGCTGCACCCCTTATGGCAGGAAACGACCTCAGGTCGATGGATAATGAGGTGTTCGAAATCTTAACCAACAAAGAAGTGCTGGCCGTTAACCAAGATTCGCTTGGAAACCAGGCTATCCGATTCCTTGACATGGGAGACCATGAGGTTTGGGTAAAACACCTTGCCAACAATGAACTTGCTGTTTGCTTTATGAACCGGAGCGAAGTTGAATGGGATTTGGAATATGACTGGAAAAGAATTAACATCTACCATCTGGGAGCCATTTATTTCTCCAAACAGAATTACAGTATCAGAGACTTGTGGAAGCACAAAGACATAGGAAACACAAATGAAGTACTTAAAGAGAAAATTCCTGCCCATGGCTTAATAATGCTGCGTTTAAAAATGAGCAAGGAGTAAATCCCGATGTTTTTTTGTCAAAGGCAAAAACCACATATATACTTGTATATCTGAACTGTAAGCCATTATCCGAATTATCGCTGAATTAATTTTCCACCATTGTGACCGAATTTTCATTGTTGTGCAGACATTATCGCATTCAAAGATTTTTATTTCCAATTCACTGTGGGAAGTATGGTTTAATATTGCCATTGTTATTTATAATTACTTAACTAATATTTAAACCTATGAAAAGAATTATCCTCATGTCATTTGCAATTTTGGGATTCAGTCTCCTTAATGCGCAATCAGTAACCTATTCAGACAATTTCTCCACTGATCATGATTATATGACCGGCGGTGTTGAAGGAACAATCTGGAAAGGCATGAACGTAAACACAAGCGAAAACGAAAACAACATTTGTATTCTTACTGAATTCAAAGCTGTTAATGGTGGTTTGCGCATTGTTGCAGAAAACGGAATCATTTCCGGAGAAGATGTTTGCGGACCTTACCTTTACCGTATTGTAAGAGAAGGTGTTGATTTTGAAGCCGAACTGAAAGTAACCGGTGGAAGCTTTGCTTCTTTCGACAGTTCAGCATTTCACAATTCCGTTGGAATTTTCGCAAGAGATGTTGATCATGTTTCCAACAATCACGTCTATGCTCATTTTTTCGAACTATGGGGATTCCACCACATTCTTAAGTCGAGCATAGAAGGTGTTCAAACTGAAGTTGATGTTGCAAAAGGCGCTCTTACACTTTTCCCCACGCTGACACAATACCCTTTCATGAAATTAACCCGTGTTGGTAACCTTTTCAGTGTTTTCGTGAGCCCTGATGGTTTTACATGGACTGCTACCTCTTTTGTTGAACGTCCTGAACTTGAAGGCGTAGACCTTGAAGTAGGTATTGCACAGGGTAATTATACTGATGGTATGGTTGGAGCTGTTACCGACAACTTCAAACTGACTCATGTTGACCAGACCATTGCTGTAAACAATGCCAATGTTGGAAACTTCAAAGTTTATTCTTCAAATGGCAAAGTAATTATCGAAAGCACCGCAAAAGATCTGATTACTTCTTCCAGGATTTACAGTATTGACGGTCGCGAAGTTGCTTCCAAAAATGTTGTTAAAGACAACCGTTGCGAATTCAGCAACCTGAAAGCAGGTCTTTATGTAACTGTTGTTACCATGAATGGCGTTCAGACTGCTAAAAAAGTCATTGTAAAATAAGTTCCCTTTCTTTAAAAAAAAGGAGGCTATTCACGCCTCCTTTTTTTTTACCTATTCATTATAAAAATCCTTTTACCGATGAAAATCAATTATTTACCCAGGATTGCGATTTTAATTCTATTTGTTTGCATCTCAACAGCTGCCTTCACCCAAGAGAACCTTGCCTTAAAAGCCGATAATATTCTTACTTCACATGTATCGGCATGGGAAGATCTTTTTGCAATAAAAAACGGAATCGAGCCTACCAGCTCAACCGACAAAAATGGCGGAGCCTATGGGAACTGGAATGGGGAAAATAATTTATGGCATTGGGTTGAATATAACTGGAACGATTTATATGTTATTAACCGCTCGGATGTTTATTGGTGGACTGATGGTGGCGGGATACAGATACCCTATGAAACGTATCAGGAGTATTGGGACTTCCAGAAAAAAGTATGGGCCCCTTTACCCGTGGTTAGCGGGAATGGCATAGCAGCAGACCGTTATAATGAAACGGCATGCACTCCGGTTCTCACAAACAAAATTCGGGTGAATATGGTCAGCACAATATCTACCGGGATTCTGGAATGGAAAGTTTGGGGAGTGTTGGGTGAGCAGGTGCCTATGGAATCGACATCCACAATTGACATACCCCTGGCAAAAGCAAGCACAAGCAATGTGCTGGTTACAGCCAGGAAAAACGCGTTGGAAACTGTCAGCGGCTATGTTTTCAAAGCAGATATCAACGTTAAAAACGACATTTCAAATCAAACGGAAGTTTACCTTGTAAATGGTATAGAATATACTTCAAACATAAAAAGTATATCGCTTACGCCCAGCTCTGCTGAAGGCGAAGTCTCCTTTTCAATTTCAATTCCGGCAAGCATCGATTATAGAGATGGCATCTCAGTACAACTATTTTTCAATGATGGATACACTAAACTCGGTGATGCCTTTTCGATTTATGAGCCGGGGTTGGCTCCTCCCGCTCTTTTTGCTGATGTAACATCCAATACTGTTGATAACAGCATCGAAATCAGCTTCGCCAACGGGCCACTTTGGCAATCGGTCATTAAAAACATTTATGCAAACGGGGTGTTGCTGAATTCTCCTGTCGATTATGAGATTCTTGATGGAATCATTCTTTTGAAACCTTCCGGGGAAAATCCCCTGTTAACAACTTCAGGAACAAAAACAATAAGCATTGAATCGAGCGGATACGAAGACATTTCCGTTGTGCAGCCTATCCTTCCCGGGGAAATATCCGTTTTAAACACATCCGTTAAAACCCAGGTAAGTCTTTACATGCCCACGAGCACCAAAATTGAAATCATTGCAAAAGACAGTTATGGGAATTCTATTGAGGCTTACAGTTTTGGTTACGACATACTTGTGACCAACTCAAATACAACAACCAATGAAACTTACCTTATAGCCAACACCAGCACGGGTCAAAGCCTGACAGGCCAAACAACTTCCCCAACCAATAGTTCCGGGTATATAGCCATGCCCATCTCAATTCCCCGCGCAGTTGATTTACACGATGGCATAAAGGTTATCCTCAAACTTTCCGATGGCAGTTTGCTGAACAAGGATATCCAATTTATAAACGATGGAACAGGCAAAGAAATAGTTCTGCAAGCCGGAGTAAAGAGCAATGCTGGTTTCAGTTGGGATCGCACGGCGCAGTCGGAGAATTTCATAGTGTATTGGGGTGAGAAAATTATTGGCAATCCCACAGACAAGATAAATGGCAATATTGCATTTGACCCATTGGTAATTCTGCAGACTCTTGAAGACTTGCTTGCCTATTTCAACGACAGTATCGGTTTTATTGCAAATCCCAATGAGCTGAATATGGGTAAATTCAAACATGAGGTTGTAATTAATGAAACCTGGAATTCAGGATTTACAGGTTACGCTTTTGGAGGTTGGGCTGATGAGAAAATTGGAGGAATGTGGGTTGCTCCCTGGGCAACAAACGGACCTGCCGTTCTTGCTCATGAGTTCACCCATATGAACCAGTGTATGGTTTTTCTTCAATACCCGGGACGCGGGCTAAACATGCCCTATTCCGGTTTCTTCTGGGAAAGCCATGCGAACTATATGATGAAAAACTTCACCGACACCTATACCGGCGTTAACATAGAGCGCTATATCTTCACATCCATGATGCATTATAGCACTACCCGAAGAAGATATGAAAATGTTTATTTCCTCGATTATCTTGCCGATAAATACGGTATGCAAACGGTTAACGACATTTGGCGGAAAGCCGATCCGAAACTAAGCCATCCACTCACTTCCCTGAGGGATTCAGTGCTGAAGTATTCCCAGTCGGATTTGAATGACGACTTTGGCGAGCATGCCATGAAAAACGTTACATGGGATTATTCAGGAGGAGCTAAAATCAAATCGGCTATTAAGGGTATCGATCCAATATTTGTGCAGAGAATGTATACTATCCTCGACAGTGTTAAGGATGAGCCCGGGAAATTTGTGGTTCCGGAATACCTTGCCCCGGGAGACTATGGGTATAATATTATCCAGTTATTCCCTGACGCGGGAAGCAATACAATCACCATCGACTTCGAAGGAACAGAGAACAGTCCTTCAGGTGGAGCCGGCTGGAGATACGGCTTTGTTGGAGTTGACAATCAAGGTATTCCAAGATACAGTCCTTTGTATTCATTGGCAGTGGAAACCATAACTTTCAGCCTGTCATCATCCGACAGCGCGGTGTTTTTTGTTGTAACCGGAGCTCCTGAGAAGCATCACAACTATGCTTGGGAAGCAGGTTACCCTAAAGTGTACCGCTATCCTTATACGATTACTATTCAGGGAGCCATCCCCGGCGGTCATAAACCAGGCTACAACAAACCGGTTAATATTCAGGCAGGAGCTCCCCATGCTAACGGGGGAGGCTGGGTATCTTCCACAGCTAGCGTTGATCCCACAGCATATGTGGGTCAAAACGCTCAGGTTCTTGATCAGGCCAAAGTTCTGAACAATGCGCGCATTGAAGGCTTTGCTATTGTGAATGAAAATGCAATCATCAGAAATGATGCTATTGTAAGAGATCATTCCATAGTAGGAAAAGGCTCTATCGTAAGCAATTACGCCATTGTGGAGAAGAGCGCGAGGGTTTTCTCAAACTCTGTGCTTCGCGATTATGCCGTGGCCACGGGTAGTGCATTGCTTTATAACAGCACGTTGAGAGGCAATGCCGTTGCAAAAGACCTTTCCAGGTTATATAACGCAACAATTTCGGGAACGGCGATTATTGGTGGGGATGCTGAGGATTTCACGACCTGCAGCGCAGGAACCTACCAGCAAATCCCACGTACAGCAACACCCGATGGCTTGATCGATCATCCTGCCAATCTGGAATTGAATCCGGTATGGCCAGTTTATGTGTATCCGAAGGGTGAAAAGCCTGCCCCACCACAGAATCTTATCGCATCGGATGTTACGGGTCACTCTGTTACACTGAACTGGAAAAAGGCCGGTGACTTCAGGGAAGTGGAAAGCTACTATCTCTATTATGATGGTGTTTTTAAAGAAATTGTAAGCGGAACCGAAAAAATCGTAACCGGATTAACACCTCTGAGAAATTACTCCTTTGCCATAAAAGCGGTGGATCGTTCAGGGAACGTCTCTGCCTACAGCGAAATCCTTCAGGTAACAACCATCTTCACGAATGTCGATATACCTAATAACACAGAATTCATTGTCTTTCCCAATCCAAGCAGTGATGTTATTAATTTGGAGTCTGCTATGGGTGGAGAAAGTTATTTCGTTATAAAAGACATTCTGGGATGTGAAGTTCTAAGTGGAACCTTCAAGAACAGCATTACTATAAACAAATCGGAAATTGGTCCTGCAGGAATTTATTTTGTAATGATTTCCTGCAATTCGGCCAAACAAGTAACAAAAATAATAATTTCATAAGACGTCAAATCTTTGGTGGCCCTCAGTTAAAGGGCCACCAAAGATTTGAAATCACAATGAGGCAAGAACTTTTTAACAAAAATCCTAAAAAGGCTTAGTATTTGCAGTCGATTAAATCCCTACCTTAGAGAGGTTTTAATTAGGCGGGAAAAGCGTAAATTCCTGGGAATTCATTTTTTTTGCGCTTACCAAATGAGTTCGCCTGGCAAACATGCTTTTTTTGAATCACGATCCAGGATCGATCTTTCAACTCTGCTGTTTTAATTCTGCAGGATCGTTCAGGATTATTAACTTTGACCCATAAAAAAGATAAACCCCAAATGAAATTTAATCAACTGATATTGAAAAGCATGTCGATACTGTTGATGCTATTCATTTCAGCAGGCTTGAATGCGCAGCCACATGGAAAGCTACTGATTCAAAACTTTGATATCAATGATATCGGTAGCAGCAGCGGGGCGTTTTGGTCGGTAGTAAAGGATAACAGGGGCATTCTCTATTTTGGGGGTGAACAGGCTGTTTTTGAATTCGATGGTATAAACTGGCGCAGGATAGAAATGCCAAACAAGTCGGTAGTAAGGTCACTTGCTGTTGACGATAAGGGTACGGTATACGTGGGCGGTGTGAGCGAGTTCGGATATCTATCCGCAGACATCTCGGGAAACACATATTTTGTTTCCCTGCTTGAGAAAGTCCCATTGGAGCATCTTAATTTCCCTGATATTTGGAGCATAAACACCATCGGTGAAGAAGTGTATTTTCATAGTGCTAATCTTTTGTTTGTGTATAAGAATCGAAAGATTACCACCATTGGTTTAAAAGACAGTTATCACCGTAGTTTCGCCGTTGAAGGAACACTGCTGCTCAATCAGGAAGGTTTCGGCCTCAGTACGCTACAGAATAATGAGATTTTTTTACTGCCAGAAGGGGATTTCTTCAGGGACATGGTTATCTCATCGATAACCGATTATGAAAACAACAAGCTGCTGATTGGTACCCGAAGGAACGGTCTTTTTATTTACGACCCTAAAGCTTCTGCCGGGAAAAAAGTAAGCGCTCATAAATCGGAGGGATCCGAGTTCCTTAAAGAGAATCAGATTTATCATGGCATTGAATTGCCAGGAAACAGATATGCTTTCTCTTCCCTACGGAATGGAGTGATCATTATTAGCAAGGAAGGCAAAATCCTATCGAATATAAGCAAAAGCACCGGATTAATCGACATTGCAGCATACTTTCTTTACCTCTCAAACGAAACCGAACTTTGGATAAGCTCAGGCCGTGGAATCAGCCAATACAATATTCATTCCCCCATCTCTTACTGGGATGAAGAGACGGGCTTATTCGGAAATCCAAATTGCATAATTGAATACAAAAACAAAATCTTTGCAGGTACAGGTTCTGGACTTTTTGAAATGGACTTAAAGAGTAATTCTAAAAACCCGCAAGTTTCCCTTTTCAATCAAATTCAAAAAATCGACACCGAAGTATGGGACTTTTTGTTTTTCAATCCCGCAGGTGAAATGGGAAACAAAGCAGATAATCAATTAATTGCCGCAACCGGTCAAGGCTTGTATAATGTTGAAAAGAGAACCCTCGAATTCAAAACCGACAGAGTAGGTCAACCAAGCGTGTTTCACTCAAAGATTAATCCATCCCTGATATACCTGAATGCCCACCCCAATTTTTATGTTTTGCAGTACCATAACAACAAATTTCATATTGTTTGGGAAAAGGAAATCTCAAGTTATGTAATTTCTATTGTGGAAGATAAAGACGGAAATGTTTGGTTGGGAACCCGATATTATGGCTTATTCAAAATAGGCCTCAAGGATTTATTCGATAACCCGATAAATAGGAATAACGATCCACTTCCAAGCACTGCTTTCAAAAACATTACTATCGAAAATTACACGCATAAGGATGGTTTGCCCAGTATCACCAAAGCAAAAACACACTTATTTCACGACGAGCTGATTATTACGAGCGAAGGTATCTACACCTTCGACAAAAAAAACAATCGAATCGAAAAAGCGAAAATCTTTGGCGAAAGCATAAATAACTGGGACAAGTTCATGGAAGCTTTCAAAGAGGATCGATTTGGAAACATCTGGGGTGTTGACAATGAAGTTCTCGACAAACAACCCGACGGACAGTATCAGGTTGTAAAACTTCCCTACAAATTACTTACAATCAAAAGCGCCTCAAACAATTACTACCACGATGAAAGGGGGGCTACGTGGATCGTTGGTGAACAGACACTCAAAAGATACGACAACAACACTTCTTTGCCGATAGCAAAGAATGAATTTTCCACCTTAATCAGAAGGGTTAGCATAATTGGAGACTCCGTATTGTTTGGAGGGACGCACACTATACATAGCGATAGCGGAAAATATTTTAGCAATGAACAGCCTGCTTCAAAAATCCCTTCGATAAAATTCAAATCCAGGTCTATTATTTTCGAATATTCCTGCCCCTATTTTCAAGATGATATCCCACTCGAGTACAGCTATATGCTCGACGGCTTCGATGAAAGCTGGTCGGAATGGTCGCACTCAACAACCAAGGAATATAACAATCTATGGGAAAAGACTTACACCTTTCGTGTTAAAGCCAGAAACTATTCGGGTGAAAACAGCAAAGAGGCAGTTTACACCTTCGAGATTACCCCACCGTGGCAGCGAACGATGCTGGCATATCTCCTGTATATCCTTGCTTTATTTGCAATAATCTTTTTCGGGATAAAGATTTATGTTTACCGGCTTAAGCAGTCAAACATCCAACTGGAGAAACTGGTTAAGAAAAGAACCTCTGAACTTGAAAGGCAAAAAGAAGAGATAAACCTACAGGCAAACCGGCTGAGAACTCAAAACGATAAGCTCACGCAACAACGAAACCGCATGTCGGAGATGTCAAAGGAGATACTTAGAACAAATCGCGACAAACTCAAATTCTTCACAAACATTTCTCACGAGCTGCGAACCCCCTTAACGCTGATCCTTGGTCCGGCTGAGGAGTTAAGCGATCAAAGCACAGTTTTAACCAAGGATCAGAGAGCCAACAAATACGATATCATCACCAAAAACGCGAGAAGACTTTTAGCCCTTGTAAACCAGATTCTTGATTTCCGGAAACTTGAGATCAGCAGGCCCAAGCTTTCCGCCACTGAAGGAGAACTTGTTGCCTTTACCCGCGAACTCTCCAGTTGTTTCAAGGAAATCGCCAGCAAAAGAAATATAAACCTCATCTTCAACTCGGAAAACAAAGAAATCGTAACATGGTTTGACTCAGATAAAATCGGCAAAATAATATTTAACCTACTCTCTAATGCCTTTAAGTTCACTAACGAAGGAGGTTCCATAACTGTTTGCCTTAGAACCTCAAACGACAGTCTTCCCGATGCTCCCGACAGTAAAACTGTGGTTATTGAGATTACGGATTCGGGCATTGGTATTGACAAAGCGATGCTGCCAAAGATTTTCGACCGTTATTACCAGGGGGGAAAGTCTATTTCACTTGAGCAGGCAGGCAGTGGAATTGGATTAAGCATGGCCTTATCCCTTGCAGAAATCCACCACGGCAAACTGGATGTGAGTACGGAATTGGGAAAAGGGAGCAAGTTTTCGTTAACGATACCATTTGGAGAGTCCTACCTGAAAGAAAATGAAAAAGAAGCTCAAACCAGCCAAAACATTTTTCAGGATATTAATTTCAAGGCCAAAATGGAGATCGTGAATCAACTGAACACTTCAACCATTAAGAAAAAAACCGAAGTGGACGAAGACTCTGGTAAGGAGTTGATTTTGATTGTCGATGACAGTGATGATATCCGTTCTTATATCAGAAATGAGATTGAGAAAAACTACGATTATATAGAAGCTGAAAATGGCGAGGAAGGCTTTGATTTGGCTACAAAATACAATCCGCGAGTAATAATTTCGGATATTATGATGCCGAAAATGAATGGTTATGAGTTTTGCTCAAAGGTTAAATCAACCATCGAAATCAGCCATATCCCTGTGATTCTTCTTACATCAAAGTCCTCGGACGAGGATCAACGACAAGGTTTGTTGATTGGGGCCGACGCCTATATTTCAAAGCCCTTTAACCCAAAACTTCTTATTGCCACCATTGAAAACCTGATTCAATCCACCAACAGGCTTAAGGAACGGTTCAGTAAAAACCTCACCTATAAATCGGCAGATATTGTAATAACTCCCGCAGATGAGAAATTCATCCTCAAGGCCCTGAAGATCCTGGATACCAATTTATCCGACTCTCAATTCGGCGTGGATCAGTTCGCCAAAGAAATGGCCATGAGCCAGTCTACGCTTTACCGAAAACTAAAATCCCTTTCTGACGAATCAACCAATAATTTCATTAAAGATTTCCGTCTAAAGAAAGCCACTGAGATTCTTGCAAACAATGACTTGCATGTTAACGAGGTGTCGCTGATGGTTGGATTCGATGATCCTGCCTATTTCGCGAAAATTTTCAAGCACAAGTACGGCAGTTCGCCCAGCGAATATGCCAAGAAGAAAAAGCTCGAAGAATAAACCTGATGCATGGCCATAAATAGCCCCGTTATTTGCTCCATCATTCACTGACCGGAAATTCCTCTAATTTGAATTGATTTTCCCCTCCCGAACTCAATATTCAAAACATTGAACAGATTCTAACGCTAGTCCTTAAAATTTAATGGCTTATTTTGTTAAAAAGAAATTCAATGTTAAGACACTTTGGATCCGTACTCATCGGACTGCTTGTTTTTGTTTCACTAACCAAGGAAACCACGGCACAAATCAGTTTCCCATTTAATACAGAATATAAATTTCTAAGGGGAAGCGATGCCATCAATCTGCCGGGTTATTGGAACCAACCCGAATATGATTATTCAGCATGGGAAACAAAACCCTCCCCTTTTTGGTATGGGGATGGAAGTGGCGGCACAAATCTCAATGATATGCCGGGTTCCTATTCTTCAATTTATTTGATCTCCGAATTTACAGCAGTGAATCTGGATCTTTTGAAGGAAATAAAATTCCTTGTCGATTATGATGACGGATTTGTAATCTGGATAAATGGTGCAACTGCACTGAAACAAAATGTTCCTGAAACGGTTTCCAACAGTTCCCTTGCATTAGGAAACCACGAGTCAGGCACTCCTGTGAGTATTACTGTTGATGCTGCAACAGTGAGCCTTATCGAAGGCGTCAACACCTTGGCAATTCAGGTATTGAATGCTACCCTCTCGAGTTCCGATCTTCATTTCAATTTGAGCATAATTGCTCAGCCCCAATTGCCAGAGCCGGATCCCTCAATAGGTTCTGTTGGTTTCGATGTGGCTTCAGGCTTTTATAATGCACCTTTTAACCTCACCTTAAGTTCACCGGATCCCACAGCAAAAATAATTTACACCCTCGACGGAAGCAACCCCAAAACATCCTCCACCTCCTTTACGTCCGGATCAACAACCATAATTGAAATCAATCCTGAAAGCAATGTTGGCCGTCCCCTTACACCGGGCGTAATTGTTCGGGCATCGATTCAAAAGGAAGGATTTGCCCCCTCCATCTCCCGGACACGAAGCTATATATTCTCTGACCCGCTGAAAACCCAGTCGTATCCCGGAGCACCCTGGCCCGCAAATGATGTGAACGGGCAGAGAATCGACCTGGGCATGGATTCTGAGGTCGTAAATGACAGCCGCTACTCCAGTCAAATTGACGCGGCTTTTTTGGATATTCCCAGTATGTCGCTGGTTACCGATATCGGAAATCTTTTCGATCCTTCCTATGGAATTTACGTCAATGCGGAAAGTCCCGGCGAAGAATGGGAACGCGATTGTTCCCTCGAATTGATTGATCCTGATGGCGTTGGCTTCCAGGTTAACGCTGGGGTACGGATACGGGGTGGGGCCAGCAGAGGAGGTTGGAACCCCAAGCATGCCTTCAGGCTGTTTTTCAGGGAAGAATACGGCGATGCCAAACTGGTATACCCCTTATTTGGGGATGAAGGTACCGACACCTACGACAAAATTGATTTAAGGACTGAGCAAAACTACAGTTGGAGCAAAGACGGGCCTCCTGCTTCCGATTACAACACTTTTGTAAGGGATATCTACTCAAGACAAATGCAGGGCGTAATGGGGCAGCCGTATAGCAGAAGCAGTTATTGCCACTTGTTCCTTAATGGGATTTATTGGGGTCTGTTCATGACCGAGGAAAGACCTGAAGCCCGGTTTGCCGAATCATATCTGGGTGGCAACCAGGACGATTACGACGTTGTTAAAGTAACTACCCACGCCTGGCCTTATTACAACATAGCAACCGACGGAAACATGGACGCCTGGAACGAGATATGGCTGATGTCGAAAAATGGCTTTGTTTCGAATGCCGACTATTTCAAGCTTGAGGGGAAAGATGCGGAAGGAAATCATATTCGAGGGAGCAACGTTTTGGTAGATATCGACAACCTGATTGATTATATGGCCATGATTTTTTACACAGGGAGTTTCGACGGACCTGCATCTGCCTGGTATGGTGAGGATATGCCCAACAACTATTATGCGATTTACAACCGTGAATATAAGGGAACCGGATTTGTCTTTATCGGACACGACCAGGAGCAGAGTATGATGGTTGATCCATTGTATGTTGGGGACGGATTATATGAAAACAGGGTAACCATACCTGATATGAGTGTTGCCGGGGTTAAACAATTCCACCCGCAGTGGCTCCATCACAAATTAACTTCAAATGCAGAATATCGGTTACGATTTGCCGACCGCACAAGCAAAATGTTTATAAACGACGGATTGTTTACTCCGCAAACAGCGGAGAAGCTTTTTAATGAATTCGCCGCCAAAATTGAAAAGGCAATTATTTGTGAGTCGGCAAGGTGGGGTGATGCAAATACCTATCCCGCGAAAACAAAAGACGACTCATGGATACCTGCAATTGAGGATCTCAACAACAGGTTTTTCCCTTATCGAACCGATATCGTTGTTGACCAGCTCAAGACGGCCAAACTCTACACTGCATTAAAAGCGCCAGTTATTGCCAACGGTACAGAGGTGATCTCTGATGAACTAAAGTATTTTTCGGGATTGGCTTCGTTTCAGCTTAAAAACCTAAACAGCTCCGGAGAAATTTGCTATACCTTAAACGGTGAAGATCCCAGGATTACTGGGGGCGAAAAATCAACGGCCGCAATAAGCTCACAATACAGTTTTTCTTTCGATGTTTCCGAGACAACCGTTGTTAATGCCAGAATAAAAAACGGCAGTGAATGGAGTTCCCTGTCGAAAATCGTTTTCGCAAAATCCACGGAAGACTATTCCAACCTGAGAATTACCGAAATCCACTACCATCCGGACGAGTTGATAAACGGTTCTGATACGGTTAGCGGTCAGGATATGGAGTTTATAGAGCTTAAAAACACCGGGACTTCATCCATCAATATCTCCGGAATCATGATCGATTCTGCAATTACTTACCAGATTCCTGAGCGCACGGTGCTCACTCCGGGGGATTTCTATGTGGTTGCCTCTAAACCTAGGGTATTCTACGATATTTACGGTTTGAATCCCAGCGGAAACTTCAAGAAGAACCTGAGCAATTCAGGGGAGTATATTTTGCTTACCGACCCCCTCGGAACTGAAATTCTGTCGCTTACCTATTCGGATAATGCTCCATGGCCCTCACTTGCCGATGGAACAGGGCATTCCATGGTCGCAGTGAATAATAATCCTACTTCAAACCCCGATGAATCTGATTATTGGAGGAATTCATACTATAAAGGAGGTTCGCCCTTTGCCGACGATGTGCTTTATCCAACAGCCGTAGGTAATTCGGATGCGAAACAGGTTAAGGTTTATCCTAATCCGGCCAGTGATTATATCGTTGTGCAGACAGGCAGTGACCAGCTAACCGACATTTCAATTTATGATTGTTATGGTAAGCTAGTGTATGAAGGGATCTTCAGCAGTTCGGAGATTATTATCCAAACCACAGAGATTGGGGAAAAGGGGATGTATTACCTGAGACTTAAGAGCAGTGAATATGTTGAAACACTCAAGATCACTATATTATAACCAGCCTTGCAAAAAGCGGTTCATTTCGGAAATTTTGACTGAAAATCCCTCTGAAAGGATTTTCATGAAAAATGATTGATTTTTACTGTAACTGACCTGAATTTTTCGAACTAAGAAGTATTCACCTAGGTGAAAAGTATTCATATTCTTGTATTCTTGTATTTGATTCGCCAATAATTAAAAACAATCTAAATATCATGAGGATAAAAACTGTAAATTCAGTTGTTTTAAGCGCATTATTTGTGGTCTCCACTGTTTCGTGCAGCAAAAAAGACACAACGCAAAATGCTTACCCCATTCAACCTGTTCCTTTCACTTCGGTTCACCTAACCGATCAGTTTTGGGCTCCACGCTTAAAAACAAACCATGAAGTGACAATTCCCATTGCCATGGAACAATCGCTTCTGACTGGCCGAATCAAAAATTTCGAGATTGCCGGAGGCACAGCGGAAGGAGAGTTTTGCTCTTTCGCTCCTTTTGACGATTCCGACGTATTTAAAATCATCGAAGCTGCAGCATATTCCCTGCAGAACAATCCTGACCCGCTTCTAGAATCCAGAATTGACTCTTTAATTCAAAAGATTGGGCTGGCTCAGGAGGATGATGGCTATCTTTATACCTACCGAACCATCATGGGCGACAATTCACATCCATGGATAGGAACCCGTTGGGAAAAAGTGAACGAGCTCAGCCATGAACTTTACAATGTAGGGCATATGTATGAAGCTGCAGCGGCATATTTCAAAGCAACCGGTAAACGGGAACTTCTTGATATTTCAATAAAAAATGCTGATTTGGTGGATAACACCTTCGGCTGGGGAAAGTTGGAGGATTATCCCGGACACCAGGAAATCGAGCTGGGACTGGTAAAACTATATGAGGTTACTTCCGAGAAAAGATATCTGGATCTGGCCAAATTCTTCTTGGATGTAAGGGGCCCAAATGGCGATGAGTACAACCAGGCTCACAAAAAAGTGGTTGATCAAACCGAAGGTGTAGGGCATTCTGTGCGCGCAACCTACATGTATGCCGCTATGGCCGATATGGCCGCCTTGTATCAGGATGAATCGTATATAAACTCGATACGGAAAATCTGGGAAGACATTGTACATAAAAAAACTTACGTTACCGGTGGCATCGGGGCATCAGGCGGGAACGAAGGCTTTGGAGAGCCTTATCACCTGCCCAATATGTCGGCGTATTGCGAAACCTGCGCTTCGGTTGGAACGATCATTTGGAATTACAGGATGTTCCTTTCCGACGGCAACTCAAAGTACATCAATGTTTTGGAGAAATCTCTGTATAACTCATTTCTTTCGGGTGTATCTCTAGCTGGCGATCTCTTTTTCTATCCGAATCCTCTCGAATCTTATGGTCAGCACGAAAGAAGCAAATGGTTTGGTTGTGCTTGCTGTCCCCCGAACGTAGCCCGCACCCTGCCTTCAATTCCCGGATATGTTTATGCAAAGACCGACAAAGATATCTATGTGAACTTGTTTGTGGACAACATCGCAAAAATTGACCTTGCGGGAACAGAAGTGGAAATCGTTCAAAAAACCAATTTCCCATGGGATGGAGATGTTAAAATCAGCATTGGTTTGGAAAAAAGGAAAAAGTTCACTCTTAAAGTCAGGATTCCCGGATGGGCAGACGATGAAGCCCTTCCCGGAGATCTTTACAAATATTCCAACCCGGTTGAAAAGCCTGTCCTTACCTTAAACGGCAAAGTAATTGATCCCAATATCGAAAACGGGTATGCAGTAATTTACCGTTCGTGGAGTTCGGATGATGAGATAAGTATACAATTTCCAATGGATGTAAGGGTAGTGGTTGCCGATGAACGGGTTGAAGCCGACAAAGACAAAATCGCCATTCAAAGAGGTCCAATCATGTATGCTGCCGAGTGGCCTGAATCGAGCGACGGTCACGTTTTAAATCTTGTTTTTGATAAAGAAACAAGTATAACTTCCGAGTTTAAAGGAGGATTGCTAAATGGCGTGCAGGTGGTTCAAATGACAGCATCCGCGGCCAACCGAACTCTATCGGGTGAAATTGAAATGCAGCAGCCCAAATCCGTGGACCTGATTCCTTATTATTCCTGGAATAACCGGGGAGCTGGTGAAATGATGGTATGGTTGCCATTCACCACCAGCAGCGTTCATCCCCTGCCCGCCCCCACGGTTGCAAGCAAAAGCAAAGTAAGCAGCAACAGAAAATCCAAAGCCCTGATTGCCTTAAGTGACCAATACGAACCCAAAAATTCAATTGACCAAACCTGGCCCTACTTTCACTGGTGGCCTGAAAACAACCAATGGGTGTGGGTACAGTATACATTTGAAAAACCCGAAACCGTATCTTCAATGAAAGTGTATTGGTTTGATGACGCACCCTTTGGCGGATGCAGGATTCCTGACGCTTATGAACTGCAATATCAAAAAGGCAATTCATGGCTTGCTGTAAGTCCCACAAGCGAATATGCAATTTCGAAAGACAAATGGGATGAACTCACATTCAAACCTGTTAAAACCGATGCATTGAGGCTCAGGGTAAAACTCTCGGAAAAATTTTCATCCGGCATCCATGAGTGGATTGTAGAATAAGTTTTTTAAGCAACTCCAAAACAAAAAAATGTTTCCAACAGAAACCTATATAAGAAGAAGAGAGGTGCTTCGCAAGAGTATTTATTCCGGAATTATTCTTCTTCTCGGAAATGATGATAGTTCAATGAACTATGCAGACAACACCTACCCTTTCCGTCAGGACAGTTCGTTTTTGTACTATTTTGGAATGGATGTCCCGGGACTTGCAGGAATACTTGATATCGAGTCAGGAACCGATATCCTCTTCGGAGATGACTTTTCGATTGATATGATTGTTTGGATGGGGAAACAGCCAAAGCTAAAAGAGCAGGCATCGAAATTTGGCATAACTAAATTAGAAAAGAAATACAGGCTTGAGGACTATTTGACATGTGCTATGGATAACGGAAGGGCTATTCATTTCCTCCCTCCCTACAGACCCGAAAACAAAATCAAACTGTTTAACCTCTTGCATATTTACCACGACGAGTTGGCGGATAATGCATCCAAAGATCTTATAAAATCTATAGTTGCACAAAGGGAGATTAAGACGGAAGAGGAGATTTCGGAAATTGAGTTCGCGGTGAATGTCAGCGCGGATATGCACATTGAAGCGATCCGTATGGCTCGCCCAGGCATGTATGAATCAGAAATTGCCGCACGTGTGGCTCAAATTGCCCTGGAGGCAAATTTGCGGACATCCTTTCCAATTATTGCTACTATCAACGGGCAGACGCTCCACAACCATTATCACGGTAACATTATAAACAGCGGAGACCTTTTTCTCCTGGATGCCGGAGCCGAATCGCCTCTGCACTATGCCGGTGACCTGTCCAGCACATTCCCCGTTAGCAAAACTTTTACACAGCAGCAGAAAGAGATTTACGCAATCACTCTGAAAGCACATGAGGCTGCGATAAGTCAACTTGCTCCAGAGACAAATTTCAAATTGGTTCACATGGCGGCCTGCCGTGAGATTTTCAGTGGCCTTAAGCAGATGAACCTGACGAGAGGTGACACGGAAGAAGCAATTGAATGCGGGGCTCACGCATTGTTTTTCCCCTGTGGAACAGGACACATGATGGGGCTGGACGTACATGATATGGAAGATATAGGTGAACAATGGGTTGGATATGGCGGACAACCAAAAAGCAAACAATTTGGCCTGAAGTCATTGCGCCTTGCCAAACCCTTAAGACCAGGCTTTGTGCTGACAATAGAGCCCGGAATATATTTCATTCCGGAGTTGATTGACCTTTGGAGAACGGAAAACCGCTTTAAGGAGTTCCTCAATTATGGGGAAATAGAGAAATACCGGAAATTCGGGGGGATCCGAAATGAAGAGGACTTCCTGATCACCGAAACAGGTGCAAGGGTATTGGGCAAGCCCGTGCCTAAAACAATTGAAGATATCGAATTTTACAGACAATAAGAAAACAATTAAAGCTATCTATAATGAGACTAAGTATTAAAAAAATAATTCCTGTTCTTTCCCTTTTGGCCCTCGTGGGTTGTACAAACAATAGTGAAATCAAAGTAAGCACAGGTGGACCCGAAGTTGTCGAATTTAAGGTACTCCCTTTTGCTTTGACTGACGTAAAGTTGCTCGATGGTCCATTTTTACATGCCACCGAGCTTAACATTCAATCCCTTCTAAACTACGAGCCCGACAGGCTCATAGCAAAGTTCAGACTTGAAGCAGGTCTTGAAGCAAAAGCACCCCATTACGAGGGATGGGAATCCAACACAATCGCAGGACACAGCCTTGGACATTACCTCAGCGCTATTTCGCTGATGTATCAAACAACGGGGGATGAGCGTTTTCTTGAGAGGGTAAATTATATTGTCAAAGAATTGGATATTGCTCAGAAAGCTGATAATCTCGGATACCTGGGAGCTTTTCCCGATGGCAAAAGAATTCTTGAACAAGAAGTAGCCAAAGGAGACATACGCTCAAAAGGTTTTGATCTGAATGGAATCTGGGTGCCTTACTATACCGAACACAAAATTATGGCAGGCCTTTTCGATGCATACAAACTTTGCGGAAACCAGGAAGCCCTTCAAATCAATATTAAATTTGCGGACTGGCTTGAAAACGTGGTTAAAGATTTGAACGACTCATTGGTTCAGGTAATGCTGCATTGCGAGCATGGGGGTATAAACGAATCCTTAGTGGAACTTTACGCTATCACAGGCGAAAAGCGCTATCTCGATTTGTCGCATGTGTTTCATCACAAAGTAATTCTCGATTCGCTCGAAGTAAAGGTTGATATTCTTCCCGGCAAGCATGCAAACACTCAGATTCCAAAACTAATCGGTTTGGCCCGCAGGTATGAACTAACCGGCGATCAGGGTGACCATGATGCAGCAGAGTTTTTCTGGGACAGGGTGGTTAATCATCATTCATATGTTACCGGCGGGAATGGAAATCACGAGTATTTTGGTCAGCCCGATCAGTTATCCAATCGCCTTAGTGATGGAACCACTGAAACCTGCAATGTATACAACATGTTGAAATTATCGGAACATCTTTTCGAATGGAATGCATCCGCTGAAGTTGCCGATTACTACGAGAGAGCACTGTTTAACCAGATTCTTTCGTCTCAGCATCCTGATGATGGACGCGTTATCTACAATCTCTCCCTTGAAATGGGAGGACATAAGGAATATCAGGATCCATACTGGTTTACCTGCTGCGTCGGGACAGGCATGGAAAACCATTCTAAATATGCAGGTTCCATATATTATCATAACGACAAGCAATTATATGTAAGTCAGTTTATCGCATCCGAACTGAACTGGAAAGAAAAAGGAATTGTTGTTAAGCAAGTTACCAGCTACCCTGAGCAACAGGGAACTTCCTTTGAGTTTACCTGCGACAAGCCTGCTTCATTCGATTTGTTTGTGCGTTATCCATTCTGGGCTCAGGAAGGTATTACCGTAAAAATCAATGGAAAAACCAAAAAAATCAAAGAGAAGCCAGGCAGTTTCATTCGCCTTTCGAAAACCTGGAAAACGGGTGATTTGGTGGAAGTAAACATTCCTTTCTCGCTCAGGATTGAAGCAATGCCCGACAATGAAAGCCGAATCGCCATTATGTATGGGCCACTGGTTATGGCCGGAGATCTCGGACCCGAAAACAATCCCAATTCAAACGATCCCTTGTTCGTGCCGATCTTTTTGACCGAAGACAGGAATCCCGCAAACTGGTTTGAGCCTGTTGCCGACCAAGCTAACACCTTTGTATCCAAAAACATCGGCAGACCAGTCGATGTAACAATCAAACCCTTCTACAGCACTCATGAGCGCAGTTATACCGTTTATTGGGATTTGTTCACTAAAGAAACCTGGAATCAAAAAGAACAGGAATACAAGGCTAAGCTCGAAAGAATGAAGAAGATCAAAGAGATGACGATCGATTTTGTGCAACTTGGAGAAATGCAGCCTGAGAGAGAACACAACTTCAAAGGAGAAAAAGCTGAAGTTGGCGAATTTAAAGGAAAAAAAATGCGCGAATCAAGAAATGGATGGTTTTCGGCAGATATGGGCGTATACCAGGGTCAGCCTATGGGCTTGGTAGTAGAGTACTGGGGCGGTTTCCCGGGATCCAAGACGTTTGACATCTTAATCGATGGGGAGCTTCTCGCTACCGAAAACGCATCAAATATGAAAGAAGGAGAATTCGTTTACAAGGAATACAATATTCCTGATGCATTGACAGTGAGCAAAACATCTGTAACGGTTAAATTCAGAGCGCACGAAGGTCATATGGTAGGCCCTGTGTTCAGCATCAGTACTATAAAAAGATAATAGTCAACCGAACCATGGATCGCTTGATTAAAATTCCTTAACAGGAAGACAAAAGAGCCGAATAATAGTATGATTTGTTTTTCAACAGTATTAAACCTGCAAAAATGACACGATTTGCCCATTTTTACCTGCGAGTTTCAATCATACTATTATTCTTTTCCCTTTTGGCTGTTTCATGCAAAAAACCTGAGACACAACCTAATGATTATCCTATAATACCCTTATCAATAGATGAAGTCGAAATTACCGGTGGTTTCTGGGCATCAAAAATCAAAACAAGCAGAGAAGTCACTGTACCTCACATTCTTGAATTCTGCAAGGAAACAGGAAGGATCGATAATTTCCGGAAAGCAGCAGGAGAAATCGAGGGGCCGCACCTGGGAGAACGATATAATGATACAGATGTCTTTAAGACCATCGAGGGAGTAAGTTATCATTTACAATACGCCAAAGACGAATCCC
>CAMAZH010000049.1 GCA_945863035.1 Chitinophaga pinensis
ATTTTCAAATTATTTGTAGTTTTTGTGCGATATTTTCAAATTCGAGTCATTAATAATAAATTGATTCGATTTATTATGAGAAATGACACAAAGAATGCAATTGTGGAATTGTCTTTCCAATTTGCAATTGAAGTTATTGAATACAGCGAGTTGTTGGAAGAAAATAAAAAGTTTGTGCTTGCGCGGCAAATTCTTAAAGCCGGGACTTCTATAGGGGCTAACATACGTGAATCTCAGAATGCAGAAAGCAAATTGGATTTTATTCACAAATTAAAAATTGCCGCAAAGGAAGCAGATGAAACGGAGTATTGGCTAATGCTTTGTAAAAAATCAAGAAATTATCCAGATCCTCAAAATCTTACTAATCAGTTAATTGAAATTATTAAAATTCTATCAAAAATCATAAGTACGAGTAAGAATAATTTGAAAACACTTTAATTTGAAAATTTGAAAATGTGTTAATTTGAAACACTTTAATTTGAAAATTTGAAAATGAGTCAATTTGAAAATGTTGAATATGGGCATTACAGAGCACTTTCCCAATAATTTAAGTATTATCAAATTGCTACATTTTCAAATTAACAAATTAACTAATTTTCAAATTCCCTCATTTTCAAATTAACCAATTTTCAAATTGTCTAATTGCCTCATTTTCAAATTGTGTAATTTTCAAATTGTCTTAAACTCCGAGCTGGTATGAAAAGTCAATGCAGGAAAAGTCTCCATAGCCGTGCGTAATGTCCATTCGCTATCGGCAAAAAATACAGGGTTATTTTCCTTATCGTAAGCCATGTGATCCGATTTCCTGAGGATGAAATTCTCAAGGGAGGCTTTGTCTTTCGTGGTTATCCAACAAGCCTTGTGGTAATTCAGGGGTGAGAATGTGCATTTTGCACCGTATTCGTGTTCAAGCCTGAATTTTATAACGTCGAACTGCAGTTCTCCAACCGTACCGATGATCTTCTTGTTTCCCTGTTGCTGGATGAACATCTGTGCCACTCCCTCTTCGGTAAGTTGTCGGACGCCTTTATCAAGCTGTTTGGTTTTAAAGGGATCCCTGTTAACCACCTCACGGAATATCTCGGGGGAGAAGCTCGGAATTCCTTTAAACTGAAGAATTTCACCTTCAGTCATGGTGTCACCGATTTTGAAGTTGCCGCTGTCGTAAAGTCCAACCACATCCCCCGGAAATGCTTCCTCAATGATGCTTTTGGCATTTCCCATGAAGCTGGCAGGGGAGGGGAAGCGAAGCTTTTTCTCCTGACGGACATGGTAATAAAATTTGTTTCTTTCAAAAGTTCCCGAACAGATCCGGAGAAAAGCTATGCGGTCTCTGTGATTGGGATCGAGATTGGCGTGGATTTTAAAAACAAAGCCGGTAAGTTTAGTCTCTGTTGGCTCAACAATTCGCTCGCTTGCCTGGCGGGCGCGCGGACTAGGGGCTAATTCGCAAAAAGTATCAAGCAGTTCCTTTACTCCAAAATTGTTAATGGCACTGCCGAAGAATACCGGGGCAACATTGCCGTCGAGGTAGTCGTTCACATCAAGGGTCTCGTAAACCTCACCGATCAGATGAATGTCCTCTCTAAGCTTTTCCACGGGTTTTTCAGGAACGTATTTTTCGATTTCACTATCGAATACATCTGCGATATTAATGACATCATCCGTTTTCTGACTTTTATTTCCCTCGAAAAGATTCAGATTCTGTTTGTAAATGTTATAAACACCGTGAAACCGGCTACCTTGTCCTATTGGCCAGGTTAAGGGTATGGTGTGTATAGAAAGCTGTTTCTCAACCTCATCCAACAGGTCGAAGGCATCTTTTCCCTCGGAATCCATTTTATTGATAAACACCATAACCGGGGTATTCCGCATCCGGCAGACTTCCATCAGTTTGAGTGTTTGCTCTTCAACTCCCTTTACCGAGTCGATAACCAGAATTACACTATCCACGGCTGTCAGGGTGCGGAACGTGTCTTCCGCAAAATCTTTGTGTCCGGGAGTATCCAGAATATTGATCCGCAAACCCTTGTAATCGAAAGCCATGACGGAGGTAGCCACCGAAATACCCCTCTGCTTCTCAATCTCCAAAAAGTCGGAGGTTGCCGTTTTTTTAATTTTGTTGCTTTTAACCGCTCCGGCTACCTGTATAGCTCCCCCGAAAAGAAGAAACTTCTCGGTAAGGGTTGTCTTTCCGGCATCAGGGTGGGAAATGATGGCAAAGGTGCGGCGCTTTTTTATTTCGGTGTTGAGATCCATGGATATTTTTAAACAAATGGGAGCGCGAAATTAGGTAAAAATTAGGATTAAAGAAATAGTTGAACCTGAGACATTGAATTAGAAGGGGCTCGAATTATGTTTCCAGAATGAATCCGGAGAAATTACATGAATAGATAAGAATAAAACAGTTCAATATTAGGATATTACTCCTTTAGGGTTTAATTTTATTGTGCCAAAGAGAATATTGCAAATCTTGCCTGTTATTGAGACTATGAAATTGCAAATGAACCTATATCTCCAATTTTTATGAAAAGAATATCCCTTGCTCTTTTAGTCGCATTCTCAGTTGCATCTTTGAATGCACAGAATTACCTGATCAACTTTTCAGGTGTCGGTGAAAGCACTGAAATCTCCTCCATCCTGATTGAAAACCTCACCAAAGGAACCAACCTTACCATGTCAGGCAGTGATATTCTGCATTTGTCTGGTACCGTGGGGATAAACGAATTGCTACCCGGAAGCATAAACAAAGTAAATATCCACCCAAATCCTGCAAACGGTTTTTGCACATTTGATTTTGAAACAAGAACCAATGGTCAGGTTAATGTTGGATTGTACGACCTTACAGGCAAGCAGGTGATGAGCCAAAGGGATATTCTGGCTGCAGGTAGTCACACCTACAGACTAACGGGGATAGGAAGCGGGATTTATATCTTAAAGGTAACTTCCGGAAGTTATTCCTTTACGTCGAAAATTGTAAGCCAGAGTAAATCGATGCTTCAAGCCGGAATGGAATATGTTTCCGGTCCTGATGGGAAAAGCAACACAGGAACAGTAAACCGTAAAGCATCAAAAGAAACCGTCACAATGGGATATGCGGAAGGTGATGTTGTGCATGCAACTGCCACAGCCTCAGCTCCGGGTTATCCTTATGGTTATGTGGTTACTGTTGTTGTTGACCCGGAGGATGAATTGGATGTGGTATTTGATTTTTTTCCTTGCTACGATAAAGATGGATTTTCATATCCCGTTACGAAAATTGGTGATCAAATGTGGATGAAGGAATGCCTCAGGTCCACCAAGTTTAACGATGGCAGCGATATACCAAAAGTAACTGATGCAACAGAATGGGCTAGACAAGGTCTATCTGCCTATTGTTGGTATGATAACGATTCAACAAAGTATGCTGAAACTTATGGAGCTTTATACAATTGGTACACGGTTAAATCGGATAAGCTATGTCCTGCAGGTTGGCATGTTCCTGACTCAGATGAATGGGCAACCCTGGTCACATCTCTGGGAGGCAACACGGTAGCCGGGGGTAAACTCAAGGAAATCGGCTTTGATCATTGGGCTGATCCAAATACCGGAGCTACCAATCAAGTCGGTTTCACTGCCCTTCCGGCAGGAAGGAGGGATCTTATGGGCCATTTTGATGGGGTAGGGAACACTGGATACTGGTGGACATCAAGCAAGGTTGGTGATGGAAGTGCAAAGTACATTATCATAATTGCAAGTGCCAAATATGCATTTGAAGGTACTGATAACCAAACTCTGGGAATGTCTGTTCGTTGCGTAAAAGACTGACAAAAATCAGGGGGGAAGGTTTTAAGGTAAATGTTGATGCTTGGGTGTTTTCCCAAAGTCCTTTTTTTTCATTACTTTTGCCTTTTGGTCAAAACAAAACACTATACCGCAAAACCTCCAAACGCTCATGTCTGCTATAAAAAAGATGCATCCGGTTTTTTTGATTCTTTCTGTTGGAGTTTTCTCCTTTATACTTTCCGGATTGTATTTGAAATCAGGATGGTCAGCATCGGATGAAAAGAATCCTGCCAACAGTCCGGAAAAAGTTTATGCTGTTTTCTCCCTCGAGATTCCCTCTGAACTTGATTTTGCCGGCGAAAACGTCCCGCTTGAGGAAGTCGATATCCGCGAAAACCTCGATCGCGAACTGCTGGTGAACACCTACTGGCAGTCACAGACATTATTGTACATCAAACGTGCCAACCGATATTTCCCGGTTATTGAGCCGATTCTGAAGAAATACGGGATTCCTGATGACTTCAAATACCTGGCGGTTGCAGAAAGCGGACTCACCAATGCCGTTTCTCCTTCCAATGCCGTTGGGTTCTGGCAGATTCTTGAAGAAACAGCTAAAGAATATGGACTTACTGTAAATGCTGAGGTGGATGAACGTTACCACCTTGAGAAATCTACCGAAGCTGCATGTAAATACCTGCTCGACTCACATAAAAAATATATAAACTGGACTCTTACCGCAGCATCTTACAATGCTGGAAGAAGAGGGGTTGACCGCCAGATTGAAAGACAAAAAGAACCCGTTTATTATGATCTGTTGCTGGGCGAAGAAACCGGAAGGTATATTTATCGGATTCTCTCCTTTAAACTGATCATGCAGAATCCGGCCGAGTATGGCTTTTTCCTTGGAGAGGATCACCTCTATCCCCAAATCCCGTCTTTTGAAGTTACTGTGGATGGCAAAGTTGATAATTTTGCCGACTTTGCCAAGCGCTACGGCATAAGCTACAAAACTTTAAAATGGATGAATCCGTGGCTCAGAGAGTCCTTTCTAACAAATCCCGCAGGAAGAACCTATTATATCAAGATTCCCAAAGAGGGATTTTTTAAAATGACAGAGGTAAGCAGGGATTCAATAGACTTGGATCGTAAGCCAACAGCCAGATCCGAAAAAGCCGTTTTCGACAATTCTTAGAATTTTGGTTTGAATGAAAATTGCTTCGTCATGTTGCCAGCAAATTATTTGATTTCCACATTCAATACCTAATTATTTTTTCGGGGGATGCCAACATTAAACAGCGAATTATGTTTTATTATCCTTCGACAATGCTTAAAACAAGTAAGAATAAATGAACCAGGGCAGTGAGCAAAAATGGATCCGGGTGATGGGTGCCAGGGTGCATAATCTGAAAAATATAGATGTAGATATCCCCAGAAACAAACTAACAGTAATTACCGGGCTAAGTGGCAGCGGGAAGTCATCCCTGGCTTTCGACACAATCTATGCCGAGGGTCAGCGCCGGTATGTAGAAACCTTATCGGCTTATGCGCGACAGTTCCTGGGAAACATGGAGCGTCCGGATGTTGATAAGATTACAGGCCTGAGTCCGGTAATATCCATCGAACAAAAGACAACCAACAAAAATCCCCGGTCGACGGTTGGAACCATCACCGAAATCTACGATTTCCTCCGTCTTCTCTATGCCCGGGCATCCGATGCTTTTTCATATGTTTCGGGGGAGAAAATGGTACGATATACCGATGATCAGATTCTTAAGATTATTCTTGAAAAGTACGAGGGTAAAAAGATTTATATTCTGGCTCCGGTAGTTAGGGGTCGAAAGGGACATTACAAGGAACTTTTTGAACAAATACGGAGAAAAGGCTTCATATCAGCCCGGATCAACGGGGAGATCACAGAGCTTCGGCCAAACATGAAACTCGACCGATACAAGGCACACAACATCGAAATTCTGATCGACAAGATGGAGGTAAACGCCGACAGCGAAAAGGCTCTCAGGGAATCGGTAAAAATTGCAATGGATCATGGCAAGGGAATCATCATGCTGCTTGAGAAAGATAATCCTGAGGGCCGCTATTTCAGTCGCTTGCTGATGTGTCCCAGCTCGGGAATCTCCTATGATGAGCCTGCCCCCCATACCTTCTCCTTCAACTCCCCGCATGGGGCTTGTCCGCATTGCAACGGCCTGGGAAGCGTAAGCGAAATCGATATTGATAAGATAATTCCCGATCCTGAAATCAGCATAAAGAAGGGTGGAATTTCGGCTTTGGGGCCCTATAAAAACTCGCTGATTTTTTGGCAGCTCGACTCCCTTCTCACCAAACATGGGCTTAACCTAACTACTCCCATGAAAGAGATTCCCGAAGATATAATGGGTATTATTCTTTATGGCAGCGATGAGCCCTTCAAGCTGCAGAATACCCCACTTGGGAATTCCGCAAATTATTTCCTCACTTTCGAGGGTGTAATTGCATATATCCAAAACCATAACGGTGAGGAAAGCTCTACATCGGAGCAGAAATGGGCAAACCAGTTCATCAGAAAGGTAAAATGCAGCACTTGCAACGGAAGCCGGCTTAAAAAGGAATCCCTTCATTTCAGGATCGATGGGCAAAATATCGCAGCCCTGGCCCAGATGGACATAAATGAGCTTTTTGAGTGGTTCAGGGATATCGAAAACAGGCTTTCCGATCGGCAGAACAAAATTGCCAGAGAGATTTTGAAGGAAATTCGCAACCGACTGGGATTTCTTCTGGACGTGGGATTAAACTATCTGGCACTCGACCGGCCTTCCCGAAGCCTTTCCGGAGGCGAAAGCCAACGCATCCGACTGGCAACTCAAATCGGTTCGCAATTGGTTAACGTGCTTTACATTCTCGACGAGCCAAGCATCGGGTTGCATCAGAAAGACAATCTCAAACTCATCAATTCCCTCCAGCAACTGCGCGACAATGGGAACTCAATTATTGTGGTTGAGCACGACAGGGATATGATCGAATCGGCCGACCATGTAGTGGATATGGGGCCTATGGCAGGGCGACATGGGGGCGAAGTTGTCGCTTTTGGAACGCCTGACGAGCTAAAGACGGCTTCAACCCTGACAACGGATTACCTTCATTACAAAAAAGTTATTCCCATCCCGGCTGATCGAAGAAAGGGGAATGGTAAAAAGCTGATTTTAAAGGGAGCCAGGGGAAACAACCTTAAAAATGTGGATGTCGAATTCCCTCTGGGGGTTTTCATCTGTGTAACAGGCGTTTCCGGAAGCGGTAAGTCAACCCTCATCAACGAAACCCTTCACCCGATCCTGAGCCGTCATTTTTTCCGATCAAATAAGGAGCCTCTTGAATACGGAAGTATAAAGGGGATTGAGAATATCGACAAGGTTATCGAAGTCGACCAGTCTCCCCTTGGGCGCACCCCGCGCTCTAACCCTGCCACCTATACAGGGGTTTTTGGCGACATCCGAAAAATATTTGAACAGACCCCCGAGGCAAAAATCAGGGCCTATGGCGCAGGGCGGTTTTCTTTTAATGTAAGTGGTGGACGTTGTGAGACTTGCAAGGGAGCCGGGGTTCAGACCATTGAGATGAATTTCCTGCCCGATGTGTATGTTACCTGCAAGGACTGTAACGGCAAGCGATACAACCGAGAAACCCTTGAAGTGAAATATAAGGGTAAAAATATTTCGGAAGTGCTGGATATGACAATTAACCAGTCTCTTGAATTCTTCACCCATGTACCTTCCATAAACAGGCGGATTAAAACACTCAAAGAGGTTGGATTGGGATACATAACCCTTGGACAGCCTTCCACAACCCTTTCCGGAGGGGAGTCGCAGCGGGTAAAGCTGGCAGCAGAGCTATCCAAGAAGGATACGGGACAAACGCTCTATATTCTCGATGAGCCTACCACCGGACTTCATTTCGAAGATGTGCGCGTTTTGCTCGAAGTGATCGGTAAGCTTGTGGATAAGGGCAACACAGTTGTTATTATCGAGCACAACATGGATGTTATCAAAACAGCCGATTATGTTATCGATATCGGAAAAGAAGGAGGCAACAAAGGAGGCGAAATTATCGCTACAGGAACACCTGAAGATATTGCTAAGAAAAAACAATCCTATACCGGACAATTCTTAGCAGCTGAATTAGTAAGACTTTAAGGAAAAAAACATAATTTTAAAAAATTCTAAATTCTAAATACATGTCCTCAAACGAAGAAAAAATCCTCAGGGCGTTCAAGCAAAAAGACTGGAACGAAATTAAATCATCCGACTCCTGGCAGATATTCAAGATCATGGCCGAGTTTGTTGAAGGTTTTGAAAAGCTTGGTTCCATCGGACCTTGCGTGTCAATATTTGGTTCCGCACGAACAGTTCCCGGTTCGGAATACTTTAAACTGGCTGAGGATATCGCTTTTCTCCTCACACAGCACGGTTACGGCGTTATTACCGGGGGAGGTCCCGGAATTATGGAAGCCGGAAACCTTGGCGCAAAAAGAGGAAAGGGACGCAGTGTTGGGGTTAACATTGACCTGCCTTTTGAACAATCGCCCAACCTTTTCATCGACTCGGATAAACTCCTGAGCTTTAAGCACTTTTTCGTAAGGAAAGTGATGTTTATGAAATACGCTCAGGGCTTTGTGGTACTTCCCGGCGGATTTGGCACCTTTGATGAACTCTTCGAAGCTATAACACTCATACAGACAGGAAAAATTGGTAGGTTCCCAATCGTTCTGGTTGGCGAAAAATATTGGGGTGGCCTTATCGATTGGATCAAGGAAGTTATGCTTAAACAGGAAGGGAATATCAATCCCGACGACCTTGAACTATTTACCCTTGTAAACAAAGCTGAGGATGCAGTTGATGTGATCGATAAATTTTACAGCAAGTATTTGCTGAGCCCGAATTTCTAAAATTGTTGATAAGCACTGCTCATTGTTAATATCTTCGTAGGGAAGCTTGTTTTTTAATACTTAAAAGCTCCTTACTTTGCACACAAATTATTGATAATCTTATGATTAGAACATTTGTGCTGCTTATCAACTTTGTGGGGATACTTTTTTTCTCATGGATATTTGATCAGGATATCACTGTAAACATGGAAGTTCCGAATGAAGTCAGAGCCGGACAAGACTTTCAGGTTAAGCTTACCATCGACAAAGGCGATATCACAAGTTTCTCCCGATTTCAACAAGACCTGCCCTATGGACTTACCGCTGTGCGTCAAAGCAACCCGAATGCGGACTTTACTTTTGAGGATCAGAGAGTAAGGCTTATTTGGCTCAAATTGCCTGCTAACCCCAGGATAGAGGTTGTTTACAATGTTCATGTTCACGAAAGGCTTAAGGGTAATTTTAGCCTTCAGGGTGAGTTCTCCTTTATCGAAGGAAATGAAAGAAGAACAATGAGTGTTGCTTCAGAAAAAGAAATAAGAATAATTCCCGATTCTACCCTGGCGGAGAATATGCTTGTTGATATTAAAGACTATGAAAAAATCATTCTTCCGCAGTTACAGGTTCAACAAGGGGTTGAAAACCTGGAGGCACTCCGTAAGACTCCCGTTCAGATCAACCCACGGGAAATCCTGATCGAGATGCAAATCAGCAAGGGACAGCTCGATAAATTCGCCAAAATCGAGGAATTTGTCCCTCCAGGGTTCTCCGCGATCGAAGTTAATTCCGCAAACGGAATATTTAGTTTTGCCGAAAACACGGTTAAAATTTTGTGGATGAATCTCCCCAAAGAACCCGTATTCACTGTGTCCTACAAGCTTGTGCCCGACCGTGACAAGACCATCGCCGACCTTAAAATATCGGGGACATTTTCTTTTATTACAGGAAACCAGACTAAAAGTCTTGAAATTATTGAAAAAAATTATGATCTTGCCACTACAAATGGCGGGGACGCCGGACCAATACAGGTCGATAAACAGGTAGTTGACAAGATTGAACCTCAGGCAGGGAGTAACGATTCCCTCGTGATAAAAGCTGAAAAATCTTTGCAGGATGCTAAATCTGCACAGGTAAAAGATGCCACGGCCAGCAAAGTGCCTGCTAAAACGGTTACAAAGACTCCGGCAAAAAAGACGCCGGCCAAGCCAGTTCCCGGCGACGAGGTTTTTGCCTTGCAACCGGAAAACGGTGTGTATTACCGGGTGCAACTTGCAGCGGGTCATACAAAGGTTGATGTTAACCAGTATTTCAGCAAACTGAGCCTTGATAAAGAGGTTAAGCTTGAGTTTCATGAAGGTTGGAGAAAGTACACGGTGGGATCGTTCTATATTTATAAGGACGCTCGCGATTACCGGGTAAATGTTTGGGAAAAGACTCCTGTTAAAGACGCGTTTGTTTCGGCATATAACAACGGAAAAAGAATCACTGTGCAGGAGGCACTCATGATTGCCAATCACCAGTGGTATAAATAATCCAGTTTGTTCCCCCGTAATAATAAATTATGGGATGACCGGAATCAGAAAGTTCGTTTTCTCATTTGTTTTAGCTGCCGTTCCTCTTTTGGCATTGGCTCAGGATGACATCGAAGATATCCTGAATGAGGAGGTCGTGATCGAAAATCCGGTTTATAAACCTGTTATTTCTTTGGGCTCAGGAGTGTTTAATTTCTATGGGGACGTGAGAAGTAATTTCATTAACCCCGTTATCGGAGATTTCGCTTACAAAATGAATGTTTCGGCGTACATCGACCCGAAGCGGTATTACAAAGCCAACTTCTTTTTTCTTTATGGACAGCTTTCTGCCGACCAACGTTCAACCACCGACCTTACCGGAAATCTTAACTTTCGCACCGATCTGGTCGATTTTGGGATAAATTTGGAGTACGGCTTCGGTCATGTTATTCCGAAATTCAATGCCATCCGACCTTTTGTATCCCTTGGAATCGGCAATATTCAGTTTACACCCAAAGGAGATATGATGAACGGGAATCTGGAAACCTACAATTACTGGTCTGACGGTACGATCCGCGATATGCAGCAAACCGATCCCAATAGCAACCTGGCAAAGCCGATGCATCGGGATTTTGTGTTTGAAACAGATCTCCGCCAGTTTGAAAAAGACAATTTTGACCTGGGTAACTATAGTCAGAATGCCTTTTCACTTCCTATCGATCTGGGACTTGATTTCAGGATTTCCGAACGGGTAGTTTGCCGGCTCGGGACTTCCTTGCATTTAACAACTACCGATTTTCTCGATAATGTAAGCTCTAAAGGTACTTCTGCCCAAGGGAAAAGCGGTAACGACAATTTCACCTTCAGCTACTTTTCCTTGCATTTCGACCTGTTCTCCCAGCCTAAAACCATGATTATTGAAAAAATGTTTGCCGAGCTTGAAATCGACGATGTGATGTTTGATGATGAAGACGGAGACTTTATTATGGACCCTGTTGATGATTGTCCGGGAACCCCATACGGCGTGGTGGTCGATAGTTTAGGATGTCCTCTCGACACCGACAAGGACGGGATTGCCGATTATCTCGATCGGGAAATTGAAAGCAGCCCGGGAGCCTGGGTAAATGAGGAAGGTAAAACCATTTCGGAGGATGCTTATCTCGTAAAGCTTCTCGAACGTTCCGAAGCCATGAACCGCGAAGATGTAAAAGCCTATTTTGAAACCATTGGAAAGGGCTACGTGCGGAAGGCTGTTACGGACATCCCTGAAAAATTCAAGAAACTCGATACCGACACCGATGGTTATATTGCCTTTGAAGAACTCCTCCAGGCTATTGATGGCTATTTCGACTTCAAACTCAACTTTACGGTTGACGATATTTATGAGTTGAATAATTTCTTCTTCGAACAGTAAATCAATTAGTTAATTTGAAAATTTGATAATTAGCTAATTATCAAATCCCCTCATTTTCAAATTATCTCATTGTCTCATTTTCAAATTAACTCATTTTCAAATTATTTAATCTTCCCAATCCTATCCATCGACCTCTTGGTATCCTTCAGTTTAATGGATTCGCGTTTATCGTACTCTTTCTTTCCTTTTGCAAGAGCTATGTCGAGCTTTACCAGGCCCTTTTCATTTATGAACAGTCCAAGAGTTACGATGGTGAGTCCGGTTTCTTTAACCTTGCGATGGAGTTTTTTCAGTTCCAGACGGTTGAGCAGTAGTTTCCTCTCACGGCCGGGAGTGTGGCTGTTATAACTTGCCCAGGCGTATTCCGAGATCTGCATTCCCTTTACAAACAGTTCGTTGCCTTCGAAAAAGCAATACGATTCCACCAGACTCACTTTTCCCAGACGTATTGATTTAACTTCCGTACCCTGAAGTTTTATCCCAGCCATATACTTGTCGATTATCTCGTAATCGTGGTATGCTTTTTTATTTCGGATGTTTATTTTCTGCATTACTGCCTACCATTTTAGACTTCAAAGGTACTAAACAAGTTCTTAAAGTCTGTAAAGTTCATGAAGTTTGTAAAGATACAGATTTCAGTACAAAATTTCTATTAGGCGTTGTGTCAAACTTTTGGAGGGATATTGATAAAAATTGGATAATTTTGGAATTATTATCCTTGAAGCAATTATGACCTCTTCTTCCAAAGCAAATCTGATATGCATCCTCGGTCCCACAGCCTCAGGTAAAACGGCGTTTGCGGCTTCTCTTGCTCATTTTCTCGGGGGAGAAATACTAAGCGCCGATTCGAGGCAGGTGTACCGCGGGATGGATATTGGCACAGGAAAGGATTACGCTGATTATAGGGTTGGCGACAGGACCGTGCCCTATCACCTGATCGACATTGTTGACGCAGGCTCGGAATACAATGTCTTCGAATACCAGAAGGATTTTTATAAGGCTTTTTCTGAAATTCAGGGCAGGGGAGCAATTCCGATTCTCTGCGGGGGTACCGGCTTGTATATTGAGGCAGTTCTAAAAGGTTATACTCTTTTGCAGGTGCCGGTTAATGATGAATTGAGGATGGAGTTGGAAACAAAGTCCATCGATTCTCTGGTTCAGCGCCTGAAAACTTTCAGGAACCCACACAATACCACCGACACACTTATCAGGAAACGATTGGTCCGAGCCATTGAAATCGAGGAGTTTCTGCAGGTCAATCCTTCCGCCGTCGGAGCAATACCCGAGATTCATCCGGTTATTTTCGGAATGCA
This sequence comes from Chitinophaga pinensis, assembly GCA_945863035.1. Lineage (GTDB taxonomy): Bacteria > Bacteroidota > Bacteroidia > Bacteroidales > JACJXF01. The sequence continues at coordinate 12,919 of CAMAZH010000049.1, forward strand.
CATTGACCGGGACTCCCGAAGAGCCAGAATAACCCTTCGATTGAAGCAAAGACTTGAGAATGGCATGATTGACGAGGCAAAACGATTGTTGTCGTCTGGCATTTCACCGGAAATGCTGGAGTTTTATGGTTTGGAGTATAAGTACCTCAGCAGGTTTGTAACCGGAAAAATTTCCTATCATGAAATGTTCAATTCCCTGAATGTGGCCATTCATCAGTTCGCCAAGCGCCAGATGACATGGTTCAGGAAGATGGAGAGGGAGGGGACCCGAATCCACTGGATCGATGCGAACCATAGTCTGGAGGAGAAACTTTCTTGCGTAACGGGTATTCTGGACCCGGGGTCCCGATAAACAAAAAGATACGCAACCTTTCGCCTTGCAATCACATCTTTAAGAAAGTTAATAAAACTCTCCCATGAAAAAATCTTTATGCATTTCGCTGTCAATTCTATTCGCAATCTTTCTAAACAGCTGCGAGTCAGATGATAGATTTGGTTCCCCGGATTATTCTTCCGGCGATTATTATGAAGAAAGCTCTTCAACAGAAAAGTATAAGGACTATGTTGAAAATCCCTTTATAAAAGCTGCCGAGCAAGCTGTTTCCACTTTCTCCGTGGATGCCGACGGAGCTTCATACTCCAACATGCGAAGGTTCATGAATTTGGGACAGAAGCCTCCAAAAGCCTCTGTTCGAATCGAAGAATATATTAACTATTTCACATTTGATTATGAGGAACCTGCATCGGGAGAAAATGTTTCCCTGAATTCCGAAATCTCCACCTGTCCCTGGAACGACGCTCATCACCTTATCCGAATTGGTATGAAAGGCAAGTCCATTCCCGAAAATGAGATTCCGAATTCCAACTTTGTATTTCTTATCGATGTCTCCGGCTCTATGAGTTCGTCGGACAAACTTGAGGTGCTGAAATCGGGATTTACATTGATGGCTGATAATCTCAGGGACAACGACAAGGTTGCTATTGTTACCTACGCTGGTCAAGCAGGAGTTTTGTTGCCACCAACTTCAGGTAGTGAAAAGCAAAAAATCAAGCAGGCTATTTCTCAACTGGGAGCTGGCGGCTCAACCGCCGGAGCAGCAGGTATTTCAACGGCCTATGAATTAGCCTCTCAGAACTTCATCACAAACGGAAATAACCGGGTGATTTTGGGAACCGATGGAGACTTCAATGTAGGCATGTCGTCTACCGAAGAGTTGATAGCAATGATCGAGGAGAAAAGGGAAAGCGGAATTTACCTAACAGTGCTTGGTGTAGGTACTGGTAACCTTAACGATCATATGATGGAGCAGATTGCCAACAAGGGCAATGGAAATTACGAGTACATCGATAATGCCATGCAAATTCAGAAGGTGTTCAATCACGAAAAGGGCAAATTCTTTACAGTAGCAACCAATTCAAAAATCCAGATAAGTTTTAACCCCGATGCCATTGATTCGTACCGTTTGATTGGCTATGAGAACCGGAGCTTGAATGAAGACGATTTTGAAAATGACTCCACGGATGCCGGTGAAATTGGCGCGTCTCAGACGATTACCGCCCTGTACGAAGTTCTGCTACAGCCCTCCTTTAGCGCGTCAAAATATGCGCAATTCGATTTCAGGTATGTAAAACCTGGCGACACAGAGAGCAGGATGATCAGTCATGAGGTAACCACCTTACCTGTAAGCATAGCCAATTCTTCCGAAAACATGCGTTTTGCAGCGGCAATAACTGGCTTCGGACTGTTGATGAAGGAGTCCCAGTATAAGGGAACCCTTACAAAGCAAATGATTTTGGATTTTGCCGGAAACACCACCGGGTTTGATCCGTTTGGATACCGTGAGGAATTCTTCGAAATAGTGAGAAAATGGCAGTAGTCCATTTCCTAAATCTAGGTTTATTTTGAAATGTTTCGTATCAAAACTCCCATGACATGGTGTAGATAATGAAAGCCAATACGAGAGTTGTAAACAAGTTGATTACCGTGAATATAAGATTGTACTGACTTCTCAGCTTGTCGAATTTCCTTCTCAGCATAATGCCCAGATTGGGAACGAAAAATGCCAGGATAACAGCAACATAATATAATATAAACGGATTCTTTCCCGATGGATCGTCCTCTTCAGACCGGATGCCGCTATAAAACAGTACCAAATAAGCCAAAAGCAAAAAAGCAAGCAGATAAACCAGATAGCTGACCTTGAGGGCAATGGTTGATACAGCGCGTTTCCGATGAACTCTGAATGGGCGTAAAATAATGATGGACACCACAAACAGGAAGATAAAAGTGGCAATGAAAATCAGGTGCAGCAGGAAGTTCAAGACAGATAGCTTTAAAATGAATTGTTTGCACTAAGTTATAAAACTTTTTTTAATTGCAATTATATAGGAGAATTAAGTTTTTGGCAGGATCGGAAGGGAGAAACTGAACACACACCCCTCCCCGGGTCTGTTTGAACTGTTTACACTTACCTTGCCACCAAGTTTTCCCACTATTCTTTTTACAATGGGTAATCCTAAACCATGTCCTTCAATATCCTCTCTTCCCAAGCGCTCAAAATCCTCAAAGATTTTATCGAATGAATTTTCCGGAAGTCCATTTCCATTATCCCTTATTTGGAATGTGCAGAAGGATTGGGATGTTTCTTCATATCCAAGTGTTATTTCCGGGGGATTTCCACCATATTTTATAGCATTGCTAATCAGGTTGAGCCATACTTCCTCAACCAGCTGGCTTTTACCAAAAGCAACTGGCCATTTTTCAGGTAAATGAATACGAGCTTTGGTTTGAGAAATCTGATTTTCAAGCCGTTTTAGAACTTCTCCTGTGATTTCGGCGGTATTAATGGGGATTAACTCAATCTCCTCCTTCCTGATTATTGAAAGTTTAAGCAAATCATCAATAATAGCACTCATTTTGTTGCTGTTCTTATTAATAATATCCAACAATTCAATTGCTCTTGCTTTATTATTTTCCAATAACGAAGCTTTTATCAGATCGCTGAACCCAACCAGTAAATTAATCGGATTCTTCAGATCATGCGCAACTGTTCGGGCATAAGCGTCCAGATCCTTAATAAGTTCCTCCTTTTCTAACAGTTCGATTTTCCGGTTTTTATTTGATTCAGCAATTGCTTCCAAAATCATTTTTCTGACGGTAATATCATTCATCATGAATATTTTGCATACCAATCGATTGCTTTTATCCAGCACTTCATGATATTTTACCTCATATGACTTCTGTTCGCCTTTTACATTAATCTGCGTTTCAGTGGTGTAATCATTTGTTTTACTGAAGACTTTCATTTCAACTTTAATTCTTGCAAGCAACTCGTCCAACGGATAACGGGTTTGCTGACTTATATTTAGTTGACAAATGGAATTGAATGCCGGATTGGAGTCAATGATACAATTGTTTGCGTCAACCACGAGTATTCCAACGGATAGATTTTCAATAACCAACTTCCTTGCGATGGGAGTTACATCGAACAATCTCAGTCGGTAAAAACTGAAAAGTATTATTACCCCTGAGAATACAAATGAAATCGGGGTAAAATCAAGTCCCTTGACGGGTGAAAGTTTAAAGACATAAATAATACTTGCGAAAAATGGTAGGATCGTGCCGATTACCAATAACCAGGTATTGGTTTTGTAGGGACGATAGACTCTGAAGGCATTGACTAGCAACAATATTATCCCAGTGCTGAGGCTTGTATAGGTATAAACAATATGGATCCAAAACCACCAACCATAATAATAGATTCCATAATTCGTTTCGCTGTCAATTTCCAGGGTTTCCCATAATATATGGTGATAGGAGTTGGTAAATGCTACCAGCAGCGTAAGAGAAGGAATTATCAGCAGTAATAAAAAGGTTTTTCTGGTTGCATATTTTTCTTGCCAGGTATAATAAAGCGAAAACATTAAAAAGAATACAGCGCTGCTTGTAACTCCTATATAGGCTAATTTAGCCCAGAGAAATTTCAGGCTTTCAGTTAATGCAGCTTCTTCAAAGCCATCGGCAATGGTCCAGATAGCGGCTGCTATTTCGAAAAATGCAAGATATCTGGCTCCGTGGGCAATTTTCCGCTTCCAGATGATATAAGCGATGATCAGCGCAATTAAGCCGGACAGAAACCTGATATAGGATAGAAGACTGAAATTGTATGACATATTGAAAATCCCCAGTATCTGATGATTTAAAAAGCAGCTCTATATTTTTCTAATCTGTCAAAGTAGAACTAACCTGATTACGTAATGTTCATGCGACCTATCTCCTTCTGGCAACATGTTCTAAATTATTTTATTTCAGCCACTTATCCAGCCATCCGAAGAACTCTCGTTGCCAGAGTATTGAATTTTGCGGTTTTACCACAAAGTGGGTTTCCTCGGGAAACACGAGAAGCTTGCTGGGAATACCCCTGAGCTGGGCTGAGTTGAAGGCTTCCAGACTTTGTGTATAAGGAACTCTCAGGTCCATCTCCCCTGTGACAATCATTATGGGTGTGTCCCATTTATCGACGAAAAGATGGGGGGAGTATTTGTAACCAACGGGTTTGGGTTTCGCCCAATAAGGCCCGCCATTATCAAAGTTTACAAAAAAGGTTTCTTCAGTGGAGCCGTACATGCTTTCCAGATTGTAAATACCGCAATGCGAGATGAAGGCTTTGAAGCGGCCTTCGTGATGTCCTGCCAGATAAAATACCGAGTAACCCCCGTAACTGGCACCGATGGCCCCAAGATTGTCCTTGTCAACAAAGGGCTCCTTGCTTACGTTATCAATTGCGCTAAGGTAATCTTTCATGTTTTGGCCTCCGTAATCGCCCGAGATCTGACGGTTCCATTCCTCTCCAAAGCTTGGGAGCCCGCGACGGTTAGGAGCTACAACGATGTATCCGTTTGCAGCCATTAACTGAAGATTCCATCGAAACGAGAAAAACTGGCTGACAGCGCTCTGCGGACCACCCTGACAATACAACAATGCAGGGTATTTTTTTGCGGCATCAAAATCCGGCGGGTAGATAACCCAAACCAGCATTTCCTTATTATCGGTGGTTTTCACCCATCGCTCTTCTACTTTACCCATTTTTACAGCATCATAGATATTTTTGTTGGTGAAGGTCAGTTGGGTTTCCTCCCCCGTAACAGGGTTTATTCTGAAGATCTCGGTTGCCATGGAAAGCGACATCTTTTCGCCGGTTATAAGGCCTTCAGACATCGAGAAAGCTGTGTAATCGTGATCTCCCTTGGTAACCGGGCTTATTTCACCTGAGCTGCTGTTTATTTTGTAAATCTGAAACCGGGCATGTCGCCCCGAAATGAAGTAAATCATAGCATTATCCTTGTCCCAAAGCATGTTTGCGACATCCTGATCGAATGCTTTTGTCAGGTCTGTTTTTTCTTTTGTCTCCAGGTCCATAACGATAAGCCTTTGTTTATCGGCCTCGTAGCCTGGTGTTGACATGCTTTGCCAGGCCAGTTTAGTTCCGTCGGGACTGAAAGCCGGGTATTTATCATAGCCCGGCATTCCCTGGCTCAGGTTTTCGGTGAGTCCGGTTTCGATGCTGTACAGGTAGATGTCGGAATTCGTGCTAACTGCATATTCCCGTCCTTTCATTTTTTTGCAGGTATAGGCAATGAATCTCGAGTCGGGACTCCATTTTATTTCCGTCTGGTCGAAGTATGGCGACAAGGGTGCGTCAAACGGCTCGTCCAACTGTATGTCTTTGCCTTCGGTTACCAAAGCGCCATTCAACTCAGCAATGAAAATGTGGCTGTAAGCATAATCGCTCCAGGCATTCCAATGGCGGTACATAAGATCTTCTGTAATCCTGACATTGGTAAGGGGGAGGTCGGGATAGATTTCCTGGGGAGTCTTGTCAATTTTAACGTCCCTGGTGTAGAAGAATTTCGTGCCGTCGGGCGCATATTCAAAACCGTTGATTCCTCCCTTGATGTCGGTAATTTGCACTTTCCCGGTACCGTCGGCGTTCATTTCCCAAATTTGTGCCGATCCGCTTTCGGAGGATACGAATCCGATCATAGCGCTAGCTGGTTTCCATCGCATATTGCCGCCAACCCCAAGATCAACAGGTTCCCCGCCTTCCGTTGACACCTTATGAATTTTGGTCTGACTTTTATTTACCTTGGCGTCATAACGAGTCACATTGTAAAGAACGCTTTTGCCATCGGGTGAGAGCTGGTGATCGGCAACACGGCCGAATTTCCAGAGGATTTCGGGACTGAGTTTTGCTGCTGAAGTTTCTTCAGCAGTTAAAGTGTTTGTGAAATCGCCCACAACAGGTTTTTCGGTTTCTTTTGCTTTTGAGCATGAGAGAAGCGTCACACTCAAAATAAGAATGGCTGAGAAGAGGGTTTTGAATTTCATGATTTTTAATTCCTCGAGGTTTTTATTAACTGATTTGAGTTTTATGAATCAATGTCGTTTGGTTAAGAATTCAGCATAATCCCGGTTGAAAAAATAAGCTGTCCCCAGTTGCCACAAGTCCCTTAGGGACAGTATTTCCCTTGGGATTACATAATAATGGTGAGGTAAGCATTTGCGTTCATTCTTATTTTTTAGACGGATAGGAAATCCCCATTCGAAAATTCCCTCTTTGCCCGATTCAAAGTCAAAACCCTGCACCATTGCCAAATATAGCCATCCGGTGCAAGGGATTCATTGAACACACAGACTAATAAACCTCATGATTATTGCGATCTGCCTCACGGCCATTGCTCAGTAACACATAAAGAACTTTACGGCTTTTCGCCAACAGACAATCGTAACCTGAAGATTACTTCTGCTTGTTTTTGAGCGCCTCTCTGATTTTAACTTCCAGTTCATCGGCAAGTTCCTGGTTGTCGGCCAGCAAAGCTTTCACTCCGTCCCTGCCCTGTCCGAGCTTCGTTTCTCCGTAGCTAAACCATGACCCGCTTTTCTTGATGATGTCGTTTTCAACACCCAGATCAACAAGTTCGCCCGTTTTGGAGATTCCTTCGCCATACATGATATCGAATTCTGCTTTGCGGAAGGGTGGGGCAAGCTTGTTCTTTACAATTTTCACTTTTGTGCGGTTGCCGTTGATTTCCTCACCGTCTTTAAGTTGACCTGTACGTCGAATATCGAGACGAACCGAGGCGTAAAATTTCAGGGCATTACCTCCGGTAGTAGTCTCGGGATTGCCAAACATAACTCCGATTTTCTCGCGAAGCTGATTGATGAAAACGCAGCAGGTGTTCGTTTTGTTAATGTTGGCAGTAAGTTTCCGCAGTGCCTGCGACATGAGCCTTGCCTGAAGACCCATTTTTGAATCGCCCATTTCGCCTTCAATTTCTGCTTTGGGAGTAAGGGCGGCAACCGAATCGATAACCACAATGTCAACAGCGCCTGAGCGAATCAGGTGATCGGTAATTTCAAGAGCCTGTTCTCCGTTATCGGGCTGCGAAATGAGGAGGTTTTCAATATCAACTCCTAGTTTTTCAGCATAGAATCTGTCGAAGGCATGCTCCGCATCGATGAATGCAGCAATTCCTCCGGCTTTCTGTGCTTCGGCTATAGCATGAATTGCAAGAGTGGTTTTACCGGACGATTCGGGCCCGTAGATTTCAATTACCCTGCCGCGGGGTAATCCGCCAATCCCAAGAGCAACATCCAAACCTATTGATCCCGTTGAAATAGCCGGTACATCAACAATAACGCTATCTCCCATCCTCATGATGGAGCCTTTTCCATAGCCTTTTTCAATTTTATCCAGAGTAAGTTGTAAGGCTTTTAGTTTCTCGCCATTAACGTTTACTGCTTCTTTTTTTTCCTTGCTCATATTGTTTTTTACCTATTAATGTTTCTAGTCTTCAAAAATCTGCTTCGAATGTTCCTTTATTTTCACTTTTTCAATAATTTTTTCGATTAAGCCATCTTCCGAGATCACAAAAGTTTTTCGGAGAATCCCTTCATAGGCTTTACCGTACATCTTTTTCTCTCCCCAGACCTGGTAATCCTTGATTATCTTTTTCTCCTCATCGGAAATAAGGGGGAATGGAAGGTTGAATTTCCCGATGAAACTCTGATGCGACTTTTCGCTGTCGGCACTTACACCCAGAACCTCGTGGTTTTTTGCGATGAGATCGCTGTAGTTGTCGCGCAAATTGCAGGCCTCGCTGGTGCATCCCGGAGTATTGTCCTTGGGGTAAAAGTACAAAACGAGTTTTTTTCCTTTGTAATCGGCCAGACTTACGGTATTGCCATTCTGGTCCTTACCGCTGAATTCAGGGGCTTTGTCACCAGGTTTCAACAAGTTCATAGTGGGGATTTTAATGCGTAAATGTACAAATTCGGCATTAAAAACCGGTTAGTAACTTCTATAGTTTATTAACAATTCGGTTTCAGAAGGATATTAATTTATTAGTATTTTTATGGAAAAATTTAGAGTCCTGAATCCAATAATGTAAAGCAAATGTGTATGATGATCAGAGAAGTCCTTTTTAAGTCTGTTTTAGCATTTCTGGTATTGTTATTCTTTTTCTCCGGGGAAGTCCATGCCCAGTTTGACAATAAGAATACCGCTGATCTGAAATCGGAAGCCCTTGCGAATTTCAATTCGGGGAATTACTCTGATGCCCTTGCACAGTTCAAGAGCCTGCTGACCCGCTATCCCAAGGACGGCGTGTTCAGCTATTATTGCGGATTGTCGCTTTTGAATATGAACAAGGATTTAAAGAGTTCAATTGAATATCTCGAATTTGCATCTTCAAAGGCAAGCGTGCCGAACCAGGTTTTTTATTACCTGGGAGTCGCATATACCCGCAATTACCAGTTTCCCCAGGCAAAAAAAGCCTACAATCAGTTTGCAGCCGTTGCCACCAAAACCGAATTGAAAGACCTGATGCCTTTAAGGTTGGCTGAAATGTCGGATAATGCTCTCACACAAACCACCTCCTATAACACATTGGATGTCTTGGCTTCCTCACTTTTTTCCTTCAGTGACTCCAATTATGTAAAGCAAATAAGCGCTCCCGGAGGATCTCTGAAGATGAAACCGTCTGAGCTTCTGCCTTCCTCGGAGGGCATAAAGGATATCACCAACCTGATGTTCATCCCCCGTGGAATAGAAAAGAACGATTATGTTTTTTATGCGGGTTATGGTAAAAGCAAGAAACGGGGTTATGAAATCTTCATGGTCAGGGCTGGCAATGGGCAGCGATTCTCCGAGCCGGTTGCCGTGGAGGCTGTGAACACCGATTATGATGAAATCATGCCCTATTACGATCCCATTGGAAAGGATCTGTATTTTGCGTCCCGGGGACACAGCAGTATGGGAGGATATGATTTATTCAAAGCACACCACGATATTGTAAGGAACACCTGGACTGACCCGGTGAACCTCGGCTTTCCGGTGAACTCGCCTTCCGACGAGTTTCTGGTAATTCCTGGCACCGATCTGGGGAGTATTATGCTTATCACCGACAGGCAGGGGCTCGATAGCATGATCACAGCCTATCTCCTCCGTATACACGAGCCTCGTGTAAAACTGGCAAATGCGGATCCTGTCGAGCTGAAGAAGATTGGGAAATTCGGTGGTATTGAAGCCATTCCTGATATGGTGGATATGAGTACCGAAAACATTCTGACAGAGGTAGAAGTCAAGGCAGAGCCGGTTCATTCCATGGCGCCGGCTAAGCGGCCAAAGCCCGGTGAAGCTGCCGGACAAATGCCTGCAGATTATAATAAGTACTTGCGACAGGCTCTCGATCTGCAGTTTAAAGCCGATTCCGTTGCGAAACTCGCACGTGAGGCACGTCTTCAGGCTAAAAGCCTTCCTGACCCCGATGAGCGCTGGGCACTTCAGAAAAACATAATCTCCTGGGAGAAGCAATCGTCCGATTTCCAATCCAAAGCCGATGAGTATTATCTCGTGGTTAAGCAAATGGAGAAGGGAAATGAAGTAGCGAAGAAAGTTCCCGATGCTATTGTGAAGGACACGGTAATCAACGACATTACCTTATATAAGTACAAGATGGAAGATGCAGTTGAGCAGAAACCCGAAGTTGCAGAACCGATTGTCACAGAATCCGCCGTCCTGATCGATAACAACCTTATTGCGGCCCCGGCTCCTTCACCCACTCCGTCTCCTGCTGTCGAACCCGCATCGAAGTCTGAGAAAAGCCTGAGCCGTTTTGTGTTGCTCGACACATCCCCTTACTCGGCAAATAACCCCTTTCCTGAAGAAACCGCGTTTCCAAAGGGTTCCTATTATAAAATCCAGCTTGCTGTTCTGAGTCAGAATCCCGACTGGAAAGCTTTTGGGGGGCTCTCACCGGTAACTTTCGAAACGGTTGCGGGAAAACCCATGAAGCGTTATTATGCGGGCTCATTCGCCAAATACGAGGACGCGAAGGCCGCAATGGAAGTAGTTCGAGGGAAAGGTTTTCCAGAGGCGTTTATTGCTGGATGGTTTGATGGGCAAAAGATGACAGTGACAAAAGTAATTGAATTGGAAAAGAAGAATTAGGTTCGAGCTTGATTCCATACTTTTTGCTGTTTGATCATTTTTTTTACTAAATTTGGATAATTTATAAGCAATATGGCACAGAAGATCTACGAAAGACCATTAATATGGAATAACGGCAAGTCAGAGAATGCTGAAGCTCATTTTCTTGTGCTTTACAATGACGATTTTAACACCTTTGAATTCGTTATTGAGAGTTTGGTTGAGGTTTGCGATCACAGCGCTGAACAGGCGGAGCAATGTGCAACCATTACCCATTTTAAGGGGAGGTGTGAGGTGAAAAAGGGCTTGAAAACAGAACTTCAGCCTATGCAGGTAGCATTGATAAAAAGAAATCTGAAAGCGCTAATAGAATAAAACTTCATGGGGGCAATTATAATACTTATTGTTTTGGGGATTTTTTTATTCCTGATAGAGTTTCTTCTTATTCCAGGGATTACCATTGCAGGTATCGGGGGAGCAATAATGACAATGTCTGGCGTCTATATTGCCTTTGACCGTTTTGGGACCAAGATCGGGGTTATTGTGCTTCTTTTTACTTTGGTTTCAACCATTGTGATGTTTGCTTTTTCTTTACGCTCGAAAACATGGAAAAAGGCAATGCTCGACACCAATATCGATGGCAATGTAGCCGACGATTTGGGCTTGGAACTGCTGCACGAGGGCGATAAGGGCGAAACAATTGGCCGTTTGGCCCCAATGGGAATGATCAGAATTGCTGGTCACAGCTATGAGGCAAAATCAATTTCAGGATACATTGAACCGCATACACCTGTCGAAATAGTTAAAATTAACTCATCTCAAATCATTGTAAAACCAATAAAATAACAAATTATGGAAATAGGAATAATTATTATAGTCGCCGCCTCCCTTGTAGGGTTGTGGATAATTTTTTACTTTATCCCCATCGGTCTCTGGTTCAGAGCCTTGGTTTCAGGGGTGCACATTTCACTGCTGCAGCTCATTTTTATGCGTTGGAGAAAGGTTCCGCCAGGAACTATGGTGCAGGCCCTAATTGTTGGAACCAAAGCCGGAATTGATCTTAACCGAAACGATCTGGAAGCCCATTTTCTTGCAGGCGGTCATGTCGAGAGAGTTGTTAACGCATTGGTATCAGCCAGTAAAGCGAATATTGATCTTTCCTTCAAGATGGCAACTGCCATTGACCTTGCCGGAAGGGATGTGTTCGAAGCGGTTCAAATGTCGGTAAATCCCAAAGTTATCAATACTCCCCCGGTAACCGCTGTGGCAAAAGACGGTATACAGCTGATTGCAAAAGCAAGGGTTACGGTTCGTGCAAACATTAAACAACTTGTGGGTGGTGCTGGTGAGGAAACCGTTCTTGCCCGGGTAGGTGAAGGTATTGTTTCTTCTATCGGTTCCGCAACCAATCATAAGGCAGTTCTCGAAAATCCCGACTTCATTTCGAAAGTTGTTCTCGATAAAGGACTTGATGCTGGAACCGCATTCGAGATCTTATCCATCGATATCGCTGATATCGACATCGGTAAGAATATTGGAGCCGTTCTTCAAATGGATCAGGCGAATGCCGATAAAAACATAGCCCAGGCAAAAGCCGAAGGCCGAAGAACTATGGCGGTTGCCCTGGAACAGGAAATGAAAGCCAAGGCACAGGAGGCCCGTGCGAAAGTTATTGAGGCTGAGGTTGAGATACCCCTTGCAATGGCAGAGGCATTCAGAAAAGGCAACCTTGGCATTATGGACTACTATAAGTTTAAAAATATCGAGTCCGACACCAATATGCGCGACAGTATCTCAAAGGGTGGAAAAGACAAAGGCACGAGCGAGAAAAATAGCTAAATAATTTGCGTTTTAAAATCACAACCACCTGAAAAGTTTTGTGCTCTTCAGGTGGTTTTTTTATGATTTCCGCGCTGCTTCTGTGTTTGCTCGGTGTTCCTATTACACACGCGAATTG
>CAMAZH010000050.1 GCA_945863035.1 Chitinophaga pinensis
ACCATTGTAGAACCTCTTAAAAATTATGTGTGTGAGGTTGCAATTCCGGGTTTTCAAAAGCTTTCGTGTAGCCAGTCTGTTCCTCAAGCAGCTACTATTTCGGAAATTGTTCATATAAATCAGGCAGGCAAAGATCCGGAGGGGTTTACATATCCGGCCGTTAAATTTACATTCCTTAACAATCCCCTCGAAAAGCAATATTTTGAAGTCGTAATAAGAATGATAAGGTACGGCTATGAATCGCAACCTGAGCTCACAACCATCACAGATCCTATATTGCTAAACGAGGGACTCCCAATTGCCTTATTCAGCAACGATCATATTGGGGGAGAAAGCTACACAATGACTATAAATTATTTGACAGGAAGCGGGGGATCCAGCGGGACAAACCTTTATCCCTTGATTGTTGAATTCCGATCTGTCAGTTATGATTACTACAAATATGTAAGGCAGTTATATTTATACGAGAAGGGAAGAAACCCTGATTTCGGGAGTGGTTTAACTGCTTTCCCACTGTATTCAAATATTGAAGGAGGATATGGGATTTTTGCAGGGTATTCTGCTGTAGTATCGGATACAATAAATCCAAATCAATTTTCAGGAAAAAAATGAGGAACCAAAAATGCGGTTTACTGGCACTGGCCCTTTTTAGTATTGCAAACTTACTTTACGGGCAAAACACGGTACGGATCTCCGGTTTTGTAAAAGACCTTTCCTCAGGTGAAGTACTCATTGGAGCAAACATTATTGAAGCAGGAACCAGTCATGGAACTATATCGGATTATAATGGTTACTTCAGCATTCTAATTCCAAGACCTGCAAAAATTCAGGTGTCATTTATTGGATACTCATCTCAGATAATTTCAGATATACCTCTTAAAGATACTTTATTGATTATCCATCTCACTCCGGGAAGTGAGCTTGATGAGGTTATAGTTAAAGCCGGCAGAACACAGAAATTCAATGTGGCAAGCCTTAAGAACATTGAACTTCAGCAAATACCTGCTCTTGGTGGAAAGCCCGATGTTTTAAAAGCCATTCAACTGCTTCCGGGTATACAGTCGCAGAATGAAGGCTCCAGTTTATTATTGGTGCGTGGTGGTGACCCCGGACAAAATCTTTATCTTATCGATAACTGCCCCTTAATCTATGTTAATCATTTAGGGGGATTCACATCGGTGTTTAATCCGGATATCATTAATAATATTCTTGTTTACAAAGGTGGATTTCCTGCCCGTTATGGAGGTAAAATCTCTTCTGTTGTGGATATTACCCAAAAGGAAGGAGATAAGTCGGGCTTAAAGGGATCTTTTGCGATTGGACTTACTGATGCTTCCTTTACGGTTGAGGGCCCTCTGAAAATGAAAAACACCAGTTTTATACTAACCGGCAGGAAAACAATGGTTGATGCTTTACTGGGTACCGCAAGCTTATTATCCAGGGAGGGAGGATTTATTGTTTCATATGGTTATCACGATATCAATGGTAAGTTCACATGGAAACCAAATGATTCCAATAGCATCCATATAAATTTTTATGAAGGAGACGATTATCTGAATTATTGGTCACATACTCCCAAATATGGCGAAACAGGGAAAAACCATTTTTTGAATATCTGGGGAAACCGTTTGATTTCTGCTGATTGGAAACGTTCAGTTTCTCCTAAGCTTTTTATTACAAACAGTGTTTCATACAGTAATTATCGCCTTAGAGAAAAACAATCCGCCACCATAATAAACAACAACCTCAAAGAAAAACTTGAGCGCAGGTATTTAAACTCTGTGCAGGATTTGTTTTTTCAATCGGGAGTAAAATACAACGCCTCCAGAAACTGGGCAATTGACGCAGGTTTGCAGACATCCTGGTTAATGCATATTCCAAATTACTCATCCTGGTCATCTCAAACCATCCAGCCGAAGAAAGAAAAGCTCAATGCTCTGGAAACGAATTTATTTTTTGATAATACTATTCTACTTCCCGGAGGTTTTAGTCTAAATCCCGGTATCCGTTTTTCGAATTATTTTATTAAGGATTACAGCAAATCTTCCCTTGAACCCAGACTTAATGTGAGTCTGGATGTTAATCCCAATCATTCTCTGAATTTAAGTTACATGAGAGTGAGCCAAAACTCTCATCTTATTTTTACTACCGGAAATATTATGAACAACGAAGTGTGGATCCCGGCAGACAAACAAGTTCCTGTGGCCAGCTCAGATCAGTTTTCTCTTGGATGGAACGGAAGTTTTAAGGAAAACATGTTTACAGCCGAGCTAAGCCTCTATTACAGAAGAATGCAGAAGCTCTCAACCTATAAAGAAGGATATACGAGTCTGATAGGAGACGAGAACTGGCGTTCAAAGATTGAATCCGGTGGCAAGGGGGAAGCGATGGGAGCTGAGTTTCTGGTTAGAAAGAATCTGGGCAAATGGACCGGCTTTGCAGCTTATACCCTTTCTACTGCTACAAGGCAATATCCCGGGATAAACAACGGAAAGACATATTTATTTGACTATGACCGGCTGCACGCTTTTTCGGCCAACGCTAGTTATAAGTTGAATGAAAAACTAAGGTTTAATTTGTCATGGATATTTCAATCGGGCTTGCCTTATACACCCCCTATCGGACGCCAGTTAGTTCCTTCGCTGCAGCCCAATGAAAATGGAGATTATTTTTATTATGATGCCTTAATTTATGGAGAGAGAAACAGCGACAGAATGAAAGATTACCACAGGCTTGATCTTGGGATGAGCTACTCAACGCTAACGAAGAAAAACAATCGAAGGGCTGTTTGGAGTTTCTCAGTTTATAATGCATACAACCGGAAAAATCCCAATTATTATTATTTCAACACCAATAGTACCGGAGAAATAATTTTACCCGAAAAAGGCATGCCCTATAAGCCCGTTTCACTATACCAGATGAGTCTTTTTCCAATTATTCCGAGCTTCTCCTATAAGGTTTTTTTTGATACAAAACCCTTCGGGGAAAATCCTCATACAAAAACATTTAAGCAAAAGTTCTCCGACTGGCTCTATCAGGTGAACTAGGAATGCAATTAAAACCATAACAATTTGAATTAGCGATAATCTTAATTATTCTAATCGTCATGAAAAAATCCATTTTGACAATTTTACTCTCAGGTTTTTTTTTATTTACTGCATTATGCCAGGATTCATACATTAAGAACCGATTGAATTTTAAACTTGCATATTCCAGGTATAACAACGGCTGGTATTCAGGAATGTCTTCAGAGTCACAAAGAATGGGTAATTATCGTTTGGAAGCGAATTATGGAGTTACCAGACATATAGAAACCGGACTCTACGCAGGTTTCTCTTCTTATCAATCAATGACAAATTACTGGTCTTATGGTATAAATGCCAATTATCATCTTCTGCCATTTATAATAGATTCGGATAATTTCAGATTCGATTTGTATTTTGCCGGAAAGTTTGGTGGATGGACTTCTTATTTTACTCTTAATAATTCTTTTAGTTCTATTGACTATTCTCATCGTTCGCCGCTTAAACTCGAATACGGATTTGGTCCCGGTGTTTCATTTTACCTCTGGAAGCATTTGGGTATATTTACCGAGTATTGTTTTGGCAAATACTATTATAAAGAGAATAGTAATTTACGATATGGACTGACCTTGAAGTTTTAGGGGTATTGTAAAATAAAAAGGCTACTTATATTTTTCATAAATAAAATCGAAGTCCCTGTTGTTGTGTAAAATTTTAAGAGCGTTTTTAATTGCATAGTAGGCAATCATGCAATGGTTATAAAAGCAGCATCAGGAGCCGATGCAGTCCAGGTGGTTTATTACATAAGTTGCAAGTGAGTGGTATTAAAGCATGTTAGTTCGGCAAAAGGGTAGACAAGTCAGGAAAAAACTTACAATTCTTGACATTTGTACCAATAATTGGTATCTTTGAAAAAAAACGAATTATGGATAGAAATACTTCAATATCAATAGGAGACTATTTTGACAGTTTTATTAAAAGCAGAATATCTACTGGGCGATACAAAAATGCAAGTGAAGTTGTTCGGGCTGGATTAAGGCTTCTAGAAGAAGAAGAAAATAAGATTATGGCGTTAAGAGCCGCTATACAAGAAGGTATTGAAAGCGGAATTGCTCAAAATTTTGATCCGGATACACATTTGAGTAAATTAAAAACTAATAAAAACTTGAATGTCTAATTTTAAGTTTACAAATAAAGCTCTTTTTGACTTAACTCAGATTTGGAATTACACCTTGAAGAAGTGGTCGGAAGGCCAAGCAGACAGATACTATCATATGCTTATTGATAATTGCAAAGAGGTTGCATGTAACCCGGATTTAGGAAGAAATTATTCTGAAGTAATTGCAAATTTGTTGGGATTTAAAGCAGGCAGACACATTATTTTTTACCGTAAGATTTCAGATGACGAAATAGAAATCACAAGAATTCTGCATGAGCAAATGGATATTGAGAATAGACTAAAAGATAAATAACCGCACATATAAATAGAACTTAATTTGGCCTGAAAGGCCTGACATTAAGTCCCTGTTGAACTAAATCCCAGCTAAATCTTCTGGACTTTATCTCAAACCATAAGGAATCCGTTTCTTTATCACAACAATAACTTTCTGATAATTTGAAAGATTTCCTAATATTTGATAAAGTCTGTATCTTTGGACTATGACCAAGCCAGGATTTGATAAGGATAAAATTAATTAAGCACTGGATTGAAAGCTCTGATGAGGATTTCGAGACTATGATGGATTATGGATAAAAGTACAAATAAAAGCATAAGTGAATTTATTGATGCAATTGCAAAAAATGACAAGCGATTGGTGAAAGCTTTTCTGTTTGGATCGTATGCAAAAGAACTTGATAATGAAGATAGTGATATTGATTTGGCATTGGTTATCAGTGATTTGGATGACAATAAAAAATTCGATCTTCAGGTACAATTAATACTTATTGCATCAAAGTTTGATTCCCGGATAGAGCCACATCCAATATCGGCAAATGAATCCATTGAGAATAGTCTGTTTTATGATGAAATTCTAAAGACCGGTATTGAAATTGAGGTTCAAGAGCCGGACTCATGGTATGATAATAAAGACTCAAAATAAATTCATTTTACCATCACGATTGAGAAAGAAACCCAAAATGTTCGAAAACACCGATATCGACAAACTCTTCAAGAAGTTCAGAAAGCAGAAAGTTTTAATTATTGGCGATGTAATGATCGACACCTACCTTTGGGGCAGGGTGGATCGTATTTCCCCTGAAGCACCTGTTCCGGTTTTATCAAATATTCATACCGAAAAGCGCCTTGGGGGCGCGGCCAACGTAGCCCTTAACATAAAAGCCATGGGTGCGGTTCCTATTTTGTGCTCCGTAATAGGCGACGATGAAAGGGGCAAGGAGTTTATTGAGCTGATGAATTGCCAGAACCTTACAGACATCGGAATCATTATCGACTCAAAAAGGGTTACTACCCAAAAAACCCGTGTAATAAGCGGAAACCAACATTTGTTACGGCTGGATGAGGAGCAGGACGATTATATCAACCCTGAACCCGAGAAACGGATTATTGATATTGTTGAGAATATGCTCACCGAAGGCAAAATCGACTCCATCATTTTCCAGGACTACGATAAGGGAGTGATCACTCCTAAGATCATTGCGGAGGTTGTCAAGGTTGCTAACAAGCAGAAAGTTCCTGTGCTTGTTGATCCCAAAAAGAGGAATTTCTTAGCCTATGAAAAGGTGTCCCTCTTCAAACCGAATTTTAAAGAGCTTAATCAGGGCTTGAAAGCCGAGATCGACAAGCACGATCTGGAGAGTATTGCCAGTGCCATGGAAAACCTTCGTAAATCGAGGAATCACAAGATGGTGATGGTCACCCTTTCCGAACTTGGAATTATGATAAACGATAAGAACAGCTATCATCATATTTCTGCTGAGATCCGCGATATTGCCGATGTTTCGGGCGCTGGCGATTCGGTAATAAGCCTGGCTTGTCTTTGTCTGGCAGCAGGACTATCCCCTGTAGAGATTGCGGCTCTCTCGAACCTGGCAGGGGGCCAGGTCTGCGAAAGGGCAGGCGTTGTTCCTGTCGACAGGCTTCAGCTCATGGAAGAATTCAAGGCTTTTATTCTTGAAAAAGATTAAATCAAACTTTATTTTTTCCTGAATCATTTTTTATCTTTGTGAAAAATAGTGCATTATGAAGACTCAAGCTATAAAATTCAGTTCAATTGTTGACACAATTTATAGTCTGTCACTTGAGGAGAGGTTAGAAATAAAAACACTCCTTGAACATAGTATTGCTGATACCCGAAGAAAAGAGATAGCTTCTAATTTTAAAAATTCGTTGGAAGAAAGTAAATCAGGGAAGCTGAAGTTCTCCTCAAAAATAAGTGATCTTAAAAAAATGCTCTGATGGAAGTTTCCTTCAGCAATTCTTTCAAAAAAGCTTTTAAGAAACGCCTTTCATCAATTGCATTAGAAAATGAGTTTTGGAATGGGTTAGAATTATTCATTGTAGATCCTTTTGATCCAAAACTTAAAACTCATAAACTTTCCGGAAAATTAAAGGGCTTATGGAGCTTTTCTCTCTAGTATGACATAAGGATTGTGTTCTTTTTCACAAAAGATAAGCCTAAAAAAGCCGTTTTTATTGATATCGGTACTCATGAAGAAGTGTACTGATAAACTCACTTCCAATCGTAAGGAGTTTCCTGATAAACATAATAGTTCAGCCAGTTGGAGAACAGCAGGTTCGCATGAGCTCTCCAGCGGATCACGGGTTGATTTTTCGGGTTGTTATCGGGGAAATAATTCTCGGGTACTTCAATAGCCAGACCTCTTGAAACATCCCTGTCGTACTCGTTTTTAAGGGTGAGGGGATTGTATTCGAGATGCCCTGAAATAAAAATTTGCCGACCGTCTTTCGATACTACGATGTTTGACCCAACCTTGTCGGAATAAGCCAATACGAAAAGATCCGGATGGTTTTGAAGATCTTTGAGATGGTTTTCGGTGTGCCGGGAATGAGGTGCCGGGAAAATATCGTCGAAACCCCTTACCAACGGCACTTTGGGGTCGGTGATGTTATGATCGAAAACTCCAAATGCCTTTTTCTTCAGGGGATATTTTTGTATGCCGTAATGATAGAACAATCCTGCCTGAGCTCCCCAGCATATATGAAGGGTGCTTGTAACATTGGTTTTGCTCCATTCCAGAACCTCGCAAAGGGATTTCCAGTAATCGACCTCTTCAAATTCAAGTAGCTCTACCGGAGCCCCTGTGATTATTAAGCCGTCGTACTTCCGGTGCCTTATCTGGTCAAAGGTTTTGTAAAACACCTGAAGATGCTCACGGGGAGTGTTCTTCGACTCGTGCTCATCCATGTAAAAAAGATCAAGCTCCAGCTGCAGCGATGTGTTGGAGAGGGTGCGTATGAGATCGGTTTCCGTGACGATTTTTACGGGCATCAGGTTGAGTAGTGCAATGCGCAGAGGGCGGATATCCTGTTTTTCAGCCCGCTCTTCTTCCATGATAAAGATATTCTCATTCTTTAACTCAACGATTGCGGGCAGGTTATTGGGGACGTTTATGGGCATTTCAGTATATTTTCTTTTACCATAAAATATGAACGCCGCAAAGGTACACAAAGTTTAAAAATAACGGCAATTTGCGGGCTGTGAAGTTGAAACATCAGATTATGGCTGATGGCTTGTGTGATCCCTGAAATTTGCGATGGTGTGAGTCATAGCATGCAAATCCACTCTCCCTAAAAGCAATAGCTCAAATGAACATACGGTTCGATAAAAATGTTAGGGGCTTGAGAAAAGCAGTTTTTTATATCGCATGTGATGCTTACTTTTATCTGAAACAATAATTGAGAATACCATGAAATTCGAAACCAAAGCCATCTGGGTAGGACAGGAGGCTGATGAGGCCACCGGAGCTACTATTGTGCCCATTTACCAAACATCAACCTTCACGCAGTCGGAAGTTAATAAACATAAGGGTTATGAATACTCGAGGGTTGCAAATCCAACACGTACAGCTTTGGATGTTTGTCTTGCAAGTCTTGAGGAAGGGAAATACGGCTTGACTTTCTCTTCAGGGCTTGCTGCCGAACACGCCGTTCTTTCGATCCTTCGTCCCGGCGACCATGTAATCGTGCCCATCGATATGTACGGTGGCACCTACCGACTTATCAAAGAAGTTCTGGAGCCCTACAATATTCAGTTTACCTTTGCCGATTTCACCCGACTGGATGAAATTGAAAGCGCATTTCTTCCAAACACGAAGCTTGTATGGATCGAAACTCCTACAAACCCGGTCCTTAAGATTTTCGATATTGCGGCAATTGCCCAAATCAGCCATAACCATAACGCCATTGTGGTTGTCGATAACACCTTTGCAACCCCTTATTTCCAAAAGCCATTGCTTCTGGGAGCCGACATCGTAATCCACAGCACAACCAAGTACATCAACGGTCATTCGGATGTTATCGGGGGAGCGGTTATCCTGAACGATAAAACCCTTTACGACAAGATATTCCTCATTCAAAAAACCGTTGGTGCTGTGCCGTCCCCCTTCGATTCATGGCTTACCCTCAGGGGTGTAAAAACTCTTGCCATCAGGATGAAACAACATGAGCAGAACGCTTTTGCTGTGGCGCACCTGCTGCAAACCCTGCCAAATGTGGAAAAAGTGTTTTTCCCCGGACTTACAGACCATCCCGGTCATGAAATCGCGAAAAAGCAGATGACGGGTTTTGGCGGACTCGTGTCGTTCCGGATAAAAGGCGGGCTTGATGAGGCTAATGTTTTCTTCAAAAAATTAAAGGTCTTCCAGCTTGCTGATAGTCTCGGGGGAGTGGAATCGCTGGCCAATTATTCGGCACTGATGACCCACGAATCGTTTCCCCACGACCTCAGGCAGAAAATCGGTGTTACCGACAATCTTATCCGCTTGTCGATCGGGATCGAACATATCGATGATTTATTGGAAGACCTCAGGAATGGACTAAGTTGACGATTGAGACTTCAGAATAATTGGAATGAATTCATTTCAAATTCTCTTTATTCCTATTTTGACAGAACTATTTTCTTTGCCTGACTGTTATGAAATCCTGCGTGACAGTCCCAAAACCTTTTTTATTATTTTTATCTCCCGTCTGCCAGTGAGCGAAAAACTACTGAAAGAAAAACATATCTTTGGCCATTATTTTTTTGAATTGATTGAGGCGCGCCAAAAAGTATGAAGTTATTACTGAGCAGACCTGGTCTTTCAGACTTTGGGTATTACTTATAAAACAATTAGTTAACATGGAATTGAATCACGAAGTAGTTTTCTTCATAGCTTTTACCGTTTTTATTGTCTCGGTTCTTTTAGTCGATCTTTTATTGATAGGGCGCAAGCGCCATGTGCTCTCAACCATGGAAGCTGCTGTTTGGACAGGGGTTTGGGTTAGTTTTGCCATTGGATTCTACTTTCTCATTCTTCACTTTGGGGATATGCTGCATGATATCCGGTCGTTTTCCGACTTGCAGGCGGTTGCAGCCAAATTCGCCCCACACCTTAAATTCGCGAGCGATGATCTGGCTCAGGGTCTTGTTGTATACCGAAAAAATATGGCCACGGAGTATATCACCGGCTATCTGATTGAATACACACTTTCGCTCGATAACGTCTTTGTGATCCTTATGATTCTAACCGGTTTTTCAGTACCTGAAAAGAATTACAAAACCGTTCTTTTCTGGGGGATTCTCGGTGCGATTATCATGCGGTTTATATTTATATTCCTCGGCGCGGCTATGGTTCAGAAGTTCCAGTGGACACTTATTCTTTTCGGAGCTTTTTTAATTTACAGTGGAGTTAAGATTTATCTCGAAAGAAACAAGGAACAGAAAATCGAAGTCGAAAAGCACCCGATAGTAAAGGTTTTGTCGAAGTGGTTCCGGATTTATCCCAAATTCGAAGGGAATAAGTTCATTCACAAGGAGAATAAAGTCTATTATATCACCCCGCTTTTAATTGTACTTGTAGTTATTGAGTTCACCGATCTGATCTTTGCATTCGACAGTATACCTGCAATATTCTCGGTTACCCGAGACCCGTATATTGTTTTCTTTTCCAATATTTTTGCTATTATCGGCTTGCGGTCGTTGTTCTTCCTTGTAATTAAGATCTTTTACCTTTTCACCTATCTTAAGGAAGGCATTTCCGTGCTTCTGATTTTTATCGGGATGAAACTTGTTTTCCATCATTTCCTCGATGACATCGGGTACAAGAGCGTTTACTCGCTGTATTTCATTCTGGCGGTTTTGGTCGGGAGTATCGTTTTGTCGCTTTTATTCCCCCGTAAAAAGAGAACTATTCCGGACTTAACTGGAAAGTAAGCTTTCGGGCCACTTTCGAATATTTTTACCGCAAAGGTCACAAAGCAAAAACACAAAGTGCACAAAGAGAAACATAGGAAGACTGGAA
Organism: Chitinophaga pinensis; assembly: GCA_945863035.1. Lineage (GTDB taxonomy): Bacteria > Bacteroidota > Bacteroidia > Bacteroidales > JACJXF01. The sequence goes on from CAMAZH010000050.1 coordinate 10,503, forward strand.
ATACAGTGAATACTGCACTAATTTCTTTGTTTCCTTTGTGAAACCCTTGGCGCTTGCGCTGAATCTTCAGCGCAAGCGTTGTGCCCTTTGTGGTTAAATTTCTTTACCCAGTAAAAATGTTATTTTCGTTTCTCGATACTCCATCCCCCTTTTAATCCGAAGATAAACCAGGTAAGACTTACGGTTCCGAGAGCAAAAAGAGTGTCGCCAATTATTCTCAACCATTTAAAGGTAAGGATATGGGGCTGTTGCATAAACTCCGCCGAACGGGCATACCACAAGCCTTCTTGCACGCTGGCAACCGTTTGAGCCAGACCAACAGGCAAAATGCTGATGAACGACATGGCAGCCAGACCGATGTTGATACTCCAGAAAGCAAATTTTATATACCTTTCTTTCCACAGTACCTCTTTGTTCATGTCGCGGAGAACAAAGAGCATAAGGCCTATGCCCAGCATTCCATATACTCCGAACAGAGCAGTGTGTCCATGAACCGGTGTGGTATTCAGTCCTTGCATATAATACAATGCTATCGGGGGATTAATAAGAAACCCGAAAATCCCTGCACCCACCAGATTCCAGAAGGCCACTGCTATAAAGCTGTATATTGGCCACTTATAGGCTTTGACCCATTCTGCGCCCCGGCTGATTTTCAAATTGTCCCAAGCCTCGAATCCCATGAGAACCAGGGGTACCACCTCAAGCGCGCTGAAGGTTGCACCGAGAGCCATAACAGCGGTAGGTGTTCCCGTGAAATAGAGGTGGTGGAAAGTTCCAAGGATACCTCCCGAGAGAAAAACAATTGTGGAAAGCAGAACCGCCGTCGTTGCTGTGGCGGTTTTAACCAACTGCATCCTTACAAACAGGAAGGCTGTAACCACAGCGGCAAACACTTCGAAGAAGCCTTCTACCCAAAGATGAACCACCCACCAGCGCCAGTATTCGGCTACGGCAAGGTTTGTCTGTCGGCCCCACATCAGACCGGCCCCATAGAATGCCGCAATAGCAATGGCTGAAATGAGAAACAGAATAAGCAGGTTTCGGCTTTCGGTGCGTAAACGGATAGCTGGCATAATGGCTCTTCCCATGAGAAAAAGCCAAATAAAGAGTCCCACAAAAAGGAAGATCTGCCAGAAACGGCCCAGGTCAACGTATTCATAACCCTGGTGGCCGAACCAGAAATTCTGCACCAATCCCAATTTCTGCATAACACCCAACCACTGCCCCAATAATGATCCGGCAACAATAATGAGGAGGGCGATGAAGAGGAAATTGACCCCGAGCTTCTGAAACTTAGGTTCGCGTCCGGAGATAGCCGGGGCATAGTATAATCCGGTGGCCAGCCATGAGGTGGCAATCCAGAAAATGGCAATCTGAACATGCCAGGTTCGTGAAATCGAGTAGGGAAGCCAATCGGCAAGAGGTATGCCGTAAAAGGCCTGGCCCTCCACAGTATAGTGGGCCGTAATTATTCCCATAACCACTTGAACCAAAAGCAGAGCCGACACGATCCAGAAGTATTTCACAGTTGCTTTTTGCGACGGAGTCTGGATATCGTTCAGATTCGGGAAGACCGTTGGGATAGTTTCCGATGTCTCTTCCCGTTTGCGGGCGTAGTACCAACCCATCAGTCCAATACCGGCAATGAGCATCATCACACTGAAGCCTGTCCATAACAGCAGGGCACCGGTTGGGCGATTTCCCACCAGCTCTTCCGCCGGCCAGTTGTTGGTATAGGTTATCTCCTGATCGGGCCGTTCAGTTACGCAGGCCCAGGAAATCCAGAAGAAAAAGGTATTCAGCAGCCTCACCCGCTCAGGGTCTTTCAGGGAGTTTTCAGGGATACTGTATGCGTCGCGCAATCCATCCAATGCAGGATCGTTGGTAAACAATCCCCCGTAAAAATCGCTGTTGCTTGCAATCGCCTCCGCCCGCAGGGCCGAAACCACAAGTTTTTTTGTGGCCGGGTCGTAAGTGTTTTTGCGCAAATCTTTCTGTAGAGTGATTTTTAAAGCTGCCTGCCGCTCTTCGCTGAGCTCGTCGAAAGGCATATTGTCCGATTGCATGGAAAGCCTGTTAAGAATGTAAACTGCTTCCTTGTGCAGCCAGTCGGCACTCCAGTCCGGCGCCTGGTATGCCCCATGGCCCCATACCGTTCCCATTTCTTGCCCGCCAAGGGACTGCCAAATGTTCTGACCGTCTTTGATATCCTGTCCGGTGAAAAGCAGTTCACCATTGGCCGTAACAACCATATCCGGCACAGGTGGTGCCTGTCGGTAAATTTCCCTTCCATAATAAAGCAGAACAGCAAAGGAAATTACCATTACGGCTGTGAAGCCGATCCATAGTTTTTTTGTTGTCATAGAGTTTCTTTTTGATAAGTGGATAATCAGGTTTTTATACTATTTACTGCGACAAATATATAGTTTTATTTATAAAACGACAAAAAGGTCTTTTAGTAAATACGAATTTATTTTATCTTTGCTGAACTTCGAGGAATTAATAATCAGAACATTGTTTAACAAGGAAACGGAATACGCGCTTAGGGGTATGGTTTATATTCAGGTTCAGAACCTGAAGGATCGAAGACCCGGGATTGCCGAAATTTCAACAGAAATTGAGGCGCCGCATTTTTTTACTGCTAAAATTCTTCAGCGGCTCGTCAAGATGGGATTTGTTAATTCAGCCAAGGGGAAGGGTGGCGGTTTTTATTTCGACCCTGACAAATCGGAGCTTCCACTGAAAGATATTATCGTTGCCACCGAGGGGGGTAAAATTTTTACCGGCTGCGGGTTTGGCATGAAGCATTGTGACGAATCGAATCCCTGCCCTTTGCATAGCCAGTACGCATCGATTCGGAATGAAATCACGAAACTGGTTACCGAGGAAACCGTGCAAAGTCTGGCTCGGAAAACATTGGAAGGCAAGGGGGGAAGTTCCTATCTTGGGATTTAGTGAATTGTTGAGAATCTTGTATCCCAATCCCTTTCATCCCGAAAATCAGAAGTACTGTCCGATTGTGCCGTTTAACACAATCTTGAAAATATTAATGTGATACCACATTTTGGCATAGAAATAAAGAAGAATAGTCAGGCCTAGCGCGAATGTAAGGAACAATCCCAGATATCGCCCCGCAAGGGAATTTCCCGACTTAATGAATCTCACCGACGCTTTTGTTACCCAACTCTCCAATTTGAGAAACAGTGGGTAGAATACTACCACAATAATTCCCATTCCAATCAGGGTAAAGGACAGAGGCTTATAACTGTTTTTGTAGCTTATCATATAATCGCTGATTGCACTGGTAAGCAGGCTGGCCGTTAGAATGGTCAGGGTTGTGACAACAAATCTGAATATAAAGCGGTACATTGGATGCGGATTTATTTGCTTCGCTAAAAATATCGTTTTAATTTTATTTTTTTTTAAAATTCCCTGGTAGGATAAAAGAAAAGTGAACCATTGTTAATCGGGTGAAAACACAATTGAAAAAGTCATTTTAAAAAAACCACTTAAAACAAAGCGCATGAAACGAAGGGATTTTATTAGGGCAACGGCGCTGTCGGTTCCGTTGGCAGGTATGTTTCCGGCCGAGCTTCTTTCCATTGAACGTGAAATCAATGCCGGAAAGATTGAGAAAAGGTCTCTTGGGAAAACTGGGGTGAAACTCTCTATGATTGGATTCGGCGGTATTGTGGTAATGGATGCAACACCAGAACAAGCTTCGCTCCGGGTTAAGGAGGCAATCGACTATGGGGTTAATTATTTCGATGTGGCCCCATCCTATGGGAATGCCGAGCAAATGCTGGGCCCTGCTCTCGAACCCTATCGGAAGGATGTTTTTCTCGCCTGCAAAACCGGCGAACGCGGAAGAGAAGGATCAAGAAGGGAACTGGAACAGTCGCTTCGAAACCTCCGCACCGACCATTTCGACCTTTACCAGCTTCATGCTGTTACCTCTATGCAGGATGTTGATGAAATATTTGGACAGAACGGTGCGATAGAGACTTTCCTGGAAGCCCGGAATGAGGGAAAAGTTCGGTTTTTGGGTTTCTCTGCCCATTCCGTTGAAGCGGCTCTTGAGCTGATGAACCGGTTTTCTTTCGACACGATTCTGTTCCCTTTTAATTATGCCACCTGGCATGCGGGGAACTTCGGACCGCAGGTGATGGAAAAGGCTAAAGAAAAAGGAATGGGGATTCTCGCGCTTAAAGCAATGGCAAAGCAACCTTGGCTGGAGGGAGTGGAGAAAACCGTAGCCAAAACATGGTACGAACCTTTCTCTAAGCCTGAAGATGCTAACAAAGGGCTTCGCTTTACCTTAAGCCATCCGGTAACCGCAGCCATACCCCCGGGGGATGAGAAACTATTTTCGCTCGCACTGCGACTTGCTCTGGATTTTAAGCCGCTGAATGCAGGAGAAGTGGAAGAAATGAAGACTCTGGGGCATCATGCCAAACCGCTGTTCCGTTACCCTATGCAGGGATAATTTTAGTTCCCCTGACTTTTGGTATTGTTGACCAGGATTTATACCAAATTGGAAAGATATCGAAATAGAAAACAAAGACAGGGAATGATCTCATTCTCTGTCTTTGTTTTTTGGCAGTTATCTGCGAAGAATCAGGGATTTGCCTGAATGGAGTATTTTTCAGTGGATGTATGAGCCTCCGTCATTATCTTCATCATCTCATTTACCCGTTCGGGAAACTTTTCCGCCAGGTTATTTTGCTCAGAGGGATCTTCTCTGAGGTTGTAGAGTTCTGTGGTGATTTTATCGATGCTCTTTACGTCGTAGCGTATCAACTTCCAATCGTCTTTCAATAAGGCCACCCTTCCGTTCATTTCATAAAACTCCCAATACAGGTAATCGTGGTCCTTTTGAGTTCCGGAACCCAGCATCTCAGGGAGGAATGAAATGCCATCGGTTTTTTCAGGGACCTCATAACCTGCCATTCCGGCAAAAGTAGGCAACACATCCCAAAAGGCAGATATGTGATCGCTTGTCGATCCCGCTTGGATTTTTCCCGGCCAGCTGGCAATCATAGGTACGCGAACCCCTCCTTCGTACATATCGCGCTTGTATCCTCTTAAGCCTCCGTTGCTGTTAAAAAAGTCAGGGTCTGCGCCTGCTTCCTTATGTGGGCCATTGTCGGAAGTGAAGACAATAATCGTATTCTCTTCCATTCCAAGTTCCTTTACCAATTCCATGATTTCCCCCACATACAGGTCAAGCCGGCTAACCATAGCGGCAAATACAGCCTTGGGAATGGGCTGCGGGGCATAACCCGAAATTGCAAAGTCTGGGGATCCGTAATCATTACCCTGATGAACATTTTGTGGGTTACGTCCAAACGGAGTCTCTTCAAAAACCCCTTTATACTTTTGGAGCAAACTGTCGTCTGGCACCAACAACTCAGCATGGGGTAATGCACAGGGCACGTAGAGGAAAAAAGATGTGTCTTTATTTGCCTTGATAAAGTCGAGTACACGTGCCTGAATCAGGTCCGGGGCATAAGAAACTTTATGGTCCCAGTCGTTGCCCTCGAGCATAAACTTATGTTCGTTCTCCCAAAGATAAGTTGGATAATACCTGTGTGCATTTCTCTGGCAAAGCGGGCCGAAATATTGATCGAAGCCCTGCTTGTTCGGACTCCCTTCGGAATCGGCCATTCCAAGACCCCATTTTCCAAAAGCACCGGTCACATATCCCCGGGTTTTTAAAACCTCAGCAATAGTAAGTGCTTCAGCTGGGATGGGTTCCTGACCCTCGGGCTGAATCTCTGTGTTTCCCCTTATGTAGGTGTGCCCGGTATGCAATCCCGTAAGCAGCGAAGAACGCGAAGGCGCACAAACCGTTGAGCCGGAATAGTGCCTTGTAAAAAGCATGCCTTGAGCCGCAAGTTTGTCGATGTTTGGAGTTTTTATTTTTTCCTGCCCGTAACACCCCAGGTCGCCGTACCCCAAATCGTCGGCAAGGATGTAAATAATATTGGGCTTCGTGGGATTCGAGGTTGTTGAGGCCTGGCCTGTTTTGGAATCGGTACAGGCCCCCAGGAATGATGCCAGGGTTAATATGGGGAAGATAAATTCGTTCGTCTTCATATGTAAAAATTGTAAACGTAAAGCTTGGATAAATGGAATTGATGTTGCGAATTTAAAAAACACCCGGGGTTTTAACTAAAATTTAACAAAATTCTTATCTTTAAGATCTGAAGATGAATAGGCCTGATTGACCGAACGCCGATAAAATAAATTTTTGCTTATGATGACTAAACTCGGATTTTCTTTATTGCTTTTGCTGGTATTTAACATATCTGCATTACCTCAGCAAAAAGTCGCACTGCAACATAATGGTGCAACTACAATCTTCTCCTCGGGAAACCCATTTGCAGACGCATATACAGCTGCGGTAAGCGGGGATACAATCTATCTCCCTGGCGGTAACATTCCTATACAGACTGTCTTAAACAAATCACTGAAGATATATGGAGCAGGGCATAACCCCGACTCTAGCTCTGCTACATCTGCAACTGTATTGTCCGGATCGTTTAGTGTTCAGGAAAATGCCGTCGGACTCCGTCTGGAAGGAATCGAAATTACGGGGGATATTACTTTTTCCGGTGTTCTGACCAATGTTGCGATTACACGGTGCAAATTGCGCCATTTAACCCTCAGCGGAACGAACCATACTGTCTCTGAAAGTGTAATAACCGGAAACATTGGCTTTGGCACATCTTCATCAAACCTGATTTCAAACAACGTTATACAGGGCGTTATTAGCGGTGGAACTCTAAACGGAATCCGCAACAATATTCTTTTGTTTATTGGAAACAGCTATGCATTTTACAATGTTGAAAATACTTCCATTATCAACAACATCATTTTCCAAAACTATTTATCGGCAGGCCGAATTCAATCAGGTTGCAAATTAAGTGCTTTTGGTTATAATGTTTTTAGTGCAACCCCGATTGCTGATAACAATACATTTGAAGCGAATTATTTCAACGTTGATTTGTCAACTGTTTTTGTAAATCAAACAGGGACTCTTTTCGATTATTCCCAAAATTATCATCTTGTTAACCCATCAACGTACCACGATGTCAACAACGCCCAAATTGGCATTTATGGCGGACCCTATCCCTGGAAGCAAGGCAGTGTGCCCACGAATCCGCATATCGTGTCGAAAGTCATATCTTCCGAGACCAATGCCGCCGGTCATCTGAATGTTACCATACGGGTTGAAGCGCAGTAAAGCCTGTTATTAATTCTTTGTAGGCCTCGTTAATTATTTAAAGCACAGATGTTAAACGATTTAACTTATAAATATCGCATGAAAAAGGCAATCGCCAGCTTAGGTTTAGTACTATTGACTATCTATTCGAATGCTCAATTAATCACATTGCATTCATCCTCCGGGGTGAAGCTGTTCAAAGGAAGCACTGCTCTTTCGGACAGCTATGCTGCTGCTGAAAGTGGCGATACGCTATATCTTAGCGGGAGTTCCTTTGTTCCCCCGGCGGCATTCGATAAAAAGTTGCTTATATACGGAGCGGGACATTACGTTGATTCCACGCTGGCCACCGGAAAAACTGTAATTTCTGGCAATGTAGTGCTAAACGAAAATGCTGACGGGTTTCATATCGAGGGAGTGGAGGTAACCGGCAGTTTTTCTGTATCCAGCAACCAAAGCGTTAATCAGCTTATTGTTAAATGGTCAAAGATCAATGGGACCTTCAATGTACCGGGAGAGTCCAACCCTTCGGTTAATATTGCTGTTATAGGAAGTGTGATCGTTGGAAATATTGATTTGACTAATGCACAGGCGGTGTTGTTTAGCAACAGTATACTTCAGGGCCAGACTGTAAGCACAAACAACAACAATTTTGCCAATTGTTTTCTACTGAATAATGCATCGGGTTCATCCGGTAGCGCTACTCCGATTTATGGGGACAATAACACCATTCGTAACTGCGTCTTCCGCAAGGACAGCTATTGGTTTATGATTACCGGCACTGGAAATACCTTTTCACATAATCTATTTGTTCACGCTGCGCCTACTTTTGGCAGTTCACCCACATTGCTGGACAATTGGTCCGGTGTGGCCCAGAGTGCAATATTTCTAAACCAAACAGGTTACGTGTTCAGTTATGCTCACAACTACCACTTGCAGTCACCTTCAAGCTATATTGGCGACGATGATACTGAAGTTGGCATTTACGGAGGTGCTTTTCCCTATAAAGATGGAGGTGTACCCTCGAATCCTCATATCAGCAGCAAAACTATCGGGGCAAAAACCAATTCTTCCGGCCTGTTGAATGTTAACATCAGGGTAAATGCACAGGACAATTAACAAGAATAAGAATGAGAAAACATATATTGGTATTATTGCAATTCCTGCTTGTAACAAGTGTTTTTGCCCAAAATAAAATAAGTTCCTACGAATATTGGTTTGACGGGGATTATGCCGGTAAAACAGTTGTGGTCGTGAACCCTGTCCAATCGTTTACACTGGATGTCTCCATTGCTGCCACTGAGCTTTCAAATGGTGTGCATACCTACAATATTCGCTTCCTCGACAGTTCCGGGAAATGGAGTTCCACCCTTAGTCACTTCTTTTATAAAATGATGGGTGAAATCAATCCTTCCGGGAAAGAAATTGTCAGTTATGAATATTGGTTCGACAATGATTACAGCAATAAAATCACTACGCTTGTTACTGCACAAAATGAATTGCTTATCAACGAGCTGTTATCTGCTTCCCATCTCGCCAACGGAGTGCATACGTTCAACATACGGTTTAAGGACAATTCGGGTCTTTGGAGCAGTCCGCTCTGCCAGTTTTTTTACTCTATTCCACCGATGGAGGAAGTTGAAAGGAAAATTACTGCCTACCGGTATTGGATTGACAGTAACTTTTCCCAAGCGGTTCAGTTAGCACTTGATCCTGCGGCCCAAAGTTTTAATCTCCTCGATGATCTCGATTTAACAACAGTTCCAAAAGGCCGTCATGGCATTCATTTTCAATTCAGGGATAACGCTGGTTTGTGGAGTTCAGCAACCACCGATTCTATTGAGAAACTCTCGTTTCCATTGGCTGGCTTCAGCTTCCTGAAAACAGTAACCTGCGATTCGACCCGCTTGAGTTTTACAAATACAAGTATTGACGGGGATGAATATATTTGGGATTTTGGCGATGGTACAACCAGTGCGGATTTTGAGCCCACGCATACCTATCACACCATAGGCAGCTACCCAATAAGCCTTTTGACCCGCGATACCAGCCTGCTTATCGAAGACACAAAGTCTCAGGCCCTTGATATTACAGGTAGTACATTTTCTGTTGTGAACCGGGAGGCCTGTCTTCAGCTCGTTTCTCCCAGCGGAAAATACATCTGGAAAGAAAGCGGGGGATATCTCGATACCCTTCTTAATGCCGCGGGATGCGACAGTGTTATCACCTTTAACCTGACAATTAAAACGGTTGATGTTTCTGTAAGCAGTCAATCTCAAACGCTCACTGCAAATGCTCAATCTGCCCAGTACCAGTGGTTGAATTGCGATAACGGGTTCAGTGAGATCAGTGGGGAGACAGCCCAGAGCTTTACTGCCCTTGAAAACGGCAACTATGCGATTCGGGTTGAGCAGAATGGTTGCATTGATACATCTGCTTGCCTGTCGGTTACAGGTGTTGGATACCGATCGTTGAATTCGGATCTTTCGTTTCAGGTTTATCCGAATCCCACCCAAGGAACGGTTAGAATCGATTTGGGTTCGGAGAACAAGCTTGTGCGAGTCGAACTACGGGATGTTAACAGCAGACTATTGAAGCAAGTTGAGGTTCGTAACACTGGAAGTCTTGATTTGACAATTATGGAACCGGCAGGGGTATATTTCTTGCATGTTTTCTCGGGGGATTCGATGCAAACCATAAAGTTGATCAAGTTTTAGGGAAGAATTATGCTTCACTAATGTCTCGGGAAGCAAGGCGAAAACAAATCTGGCCTTCTGATTGAGACATTAGTGGCGCAGCGTTTTTCCTGGCTGATGTTTTCTGTCCTTAGTGCAAAACCAGTCGCGTCAGTTCCCTTCCATCGGTAAATATTCCTTCCAGAATATACATACCCGGGATGTAGCCTGAAAGATCCAACTCAAACGGGGTGGGAGGTTTTTTTATTTCCTGGATCAGTTTGCCGTGTACATCCCTTATTCTCAGGATTTGAAGTTCCCCTTCAGAGCAAATCCGGACCTGCGAAGAGGTTGGGTTTGGATAAACACTTAAGCCTGCTGTCTGCTTCGAGGGGATGCTTTGAGTTTCGATAACCGGAACCGATTGACTGATAATAAGCTTTGGCTGGAGATTCAGAACCCACTCCGCATATTGCACTCCGCTTGGATGAAGTCCATCGTTGGCCACCAGGAGAGGATTGATCAGTCCCTGTCGTGAAATGCCGGTGATATCGGTATAATTGATTTTATAAATTGCGGCAACTTTTTTGTTGATGGCGTTGTAGGTATCAATGCCCTGACTGATGGTCGGGCTTCCCCCGCCAAAGGGTGTGTAAGCATAATCGGGAATGGAGAGCATGAAAACCCTGCTGGCATCATTGTTTACGATCTCCAGTGCACGTTCGGTAATTTCTTTCAGGTCGGGTTCATAGCTTGAGATGGCGATTCCCTGGTATTGATTATTGACGCCGATAAGAATTGAGACGAGATTGTAGTCTTTATCCGGGTTGAGTTTTGTTTCAATCCCCTGAAGGAGGTTTCTGGTGGTCCATCCGGTAGTTGCAATATAATCAGGGTCATCTGCCAGCACTCCTTTCAGTCTGAGCTGCGCAACAAGTTGGTGAGGCCATCGCTCGTTTAAGCCAACGCTTTGTCCAATTGTGTATGAATCGCCCAAAGCCAGCATCCTGACTTCAGAGTCAATGGTAATCCCCTGGCTGAAGAGCTGCAGGTTCAGGCACAAAAGAACAAGGGTTGGAACAATTTTTTTCATCCCGCGAAAAGCTATTCGGAAATCCGGTTCAAATCATCGTCGATGGCAGATTTGCCCTTTTTACGCGCCTTGGCTTTTTGATTCCCGAAGTTATAGGTCACGTTAATCCCAAAGCGCTGATTGTCAAAAGTTCTGACTCCGGTTATGTCCATTCCCCCATAGTTGCTCTTGTAATAATAGTCGCTTCGGCTTCGGAATATGTCACTGCCGGTTAATTGCACCAGCAACTTGCGGTCCATGAAATCTTTTTTGAATCCGAAGTTAAGGCCTTGGTTTCCATTAACTTCAATGGTGCCTCTCCATATCCAGGGACTGACAACGAAATAGGTCAGCTCCATTGTTATGTTGGCTGGTAATTTCAGGTTGTTTTGGACTCTCAGACTGTAGATGTCGGCCTTAAGGTCTATTTCGGTTCCCTCGAGACTGCCTTCATATGTTTCGTAATTATAAACGAAGAAGGATGAAAACTCCCACCATTTGAATACCTGAAGCGGGTAGCTCAGGGATAAGGCGTAATTGGTGGCTTTTTGCATATTGCGGGGAATAAGAACGCTGCCTTTTTCATCGGAGATTTCGAAAATAGTTGCGAAGAAGTCATTCGTGATGCTATAGTTGTTTGAGATGACCAGTTTTCTTTTATATGAATAACTAATCTGATAATTTGTTATGTAATTGGGTTTTAGAAAGGGGTTGCCTTTCCAGGTCGACAGTTCGCTCATCCGGGATTCGAATGGGTTCAAATCCTGGTAATTGGGACGGGCGATTCGTCGCCCAATACTTGCGCTTATCACACTGTTTTTTAAATCGTCAAAAGAGAAACTGAGGTTAGGGAAGAAGTCTGTGTAATTCCTTGGCACTTTGCTGTCGGCAAAGGGAATTTCACTCTTCAGAAACCCCAGGGATGCAGTGTTTTCCATTCTGACCCCTGCGTTAAAAGCGATTCTCTCGCTGGGTTTTATACCAAGAAGAAGATAAAGAGCCGCCACTTTCTCCTCATAGCTGAAATTGTTGCTCCGGCTGATATCAAAAACAGGGCTTCCATTTTCAATATTGTAAAAGGCTAGTTGATTGCCGGTTGTGATGAAAGAGTATTTTGCTCCCGTTGACAGTGTTATCTTGTCAAATTTTTTCTCGTAATCCACAAGGGCTGAACTCAGATCAATTTCCGTATCCGCATCATATTGTTTTTTAATGGATCTAAGGATAAGGCCATCATTGGCATCGATGTAGTCATTAGGTTGATCTGTGCTTTTATTGCTGGTGTACCTTCCCAAGCTGAAATCGGCCGACAGTTTTGAGCTGTTGTCCGGGGCGAAACGATAATTCAGGTTCACTATGTAGTTACTGCTGGGGGTATCATCAAGAACTTCCGACTTTAGGATTTCTGAAGAGTCGCTATTCTCCGTGTCTATTATGCCGGTTGTGCTCCTGAGAACGTTGTTTCTGTCGTTTACAAGCGCTCTGCCGTCGAGGCTGAGGGATTGTTTATCGTTTATGGTGTAGTCCATCCCACCAGAAAAGTTAAAAGTTTTCCGGTTATTTGCGCTCCTGGACTGCTTGTCGAGCAAGTAACCGTTCTGAAGGGAAGTTTCGGTGAAATCGTCCTGAAACTCATCATCTGAAAGGTTCATGCTTGAAAAAAGGCTTATTTTCTCCCCACTGTAATTCAAAGAGGTCCCCGAATTGACCCGCGAATAAACTCCCTGAGAAAAACCTGCAATTACATTTCCATTGAATCCCAGGCTGGTGTTTTTCTTCAGCTCAATATTGATTATTCCTGCAGTTCCTTCCGCTTCATATTTTGAAGAGGGATTGGTAATGATCTCGATGGATTCGATATTATCCGATCGAAGGCTTTCCAGAAAGTTGGTCAGGTCGCTTCCCGAGAGTCGGGTAGGACGGCCATTTATGAAAATCTGCACGCCCGATTTGCCCTGTAGGACGATGTTGTTGTCCATGTCGATCAGCACACCCGGAGCTTTGCCCAGCAGCTCCAATCCATTGTTGCCTGCAGCATTTGGGCTGCTTGACACATTGAACACCATTTTGTCGGCATGCACTTCAATCATGGCTTTTTTGCCGGAAACAACCACTTCCTCGAGTTTGTTGATGCTGGTTTTCAGTTCGATCCGGTCGAGTATGACAATTTCGTTTTTCCGGATGGGAATCAAAGCCGAAATATAGTTTTGGAATTCGATGTTGCGAACCATTATGAAGTAGCTACCTTCACCCAGGTTGTCGATCACAAACGACCCGTCTTCCCGGCTAAGGGTGCCTTTCATATATACTGAGTCCTTATTCATGAGGATGACTGTGGAGAACATGGCAGGTAAATTGTCGGGGCTGTGGATAACACCCTGAATCTTGGTTTCGTTCTGCTGCGCCAGGCCGTTAAGGCCAAACTTTGCAAGAATCACAAATACCAGGATCTGAAATTTTGCTTTCTTCATACGGATATTATCTAATTTGCTTTTTTATAAATCATGTACCAGTTTATATAGTAAATCCCGGAATCAGGCTTCTTAAGCTCTTCCTTGTCTTCAGCCGAGAGGAACGGGATCATGACATCCTCGCCCGGTTGCCAGTTGGCAGGTATAACGGTATTGGGATTGGCATGATTTGCCTGCAGTGCCTTGAGGGTTCTGAGGATTTCATCGGTATTTCGGCCCACCTCGTTGGGGTAAAAATAAAAAGCCCGGATTTCGTTTTCCGGGTTTACAAGGAACACTCCCCGAACGCTATTTCCGACATTGGATTTCGAGTCGAGCATTCCATAACTGTGCGAGATAGCAGAAGAACTGTCAACAACGAGAGGGAAATTTATCTTGACTCGTTCTCTGCCTTTGTAGTTTATCTGTTCAAGATCGGCTTTCCAGCTAAGGTGGGAAACCATCCTGTCGACCGATATCACAACAATCCGGGCACCCAGCTGACTGAACTCATCCTGTCGGTAGGCGAGCTCAAGGATTTCCGATGAGCATACCGGAGTGAAATCTCTCGGGTGAGCAAAAAGGATTTTCCAGGAAGAACCAAAGTCTTCAGGGAAGGAGATGAGCCCATTCGTGGAAGGCGACTTAAAAGACGGGGCGGTGGAACCAATTAAAGGGATTCTCTGAATTTCATGTTTCTGCGAAAGTGCTGTACTAATTGATAGAATCATTGAAACGGCAATTAACAGGATGCTTTTTGTCATATTTAATTTGTTTTAGAGGAGTGATTTAACCTCCATCAGATTGAACCCTGCATTAACAGGCATTCCGATAAAATGGTGCGATATGAGCATAGCAGTGTGTGGAGGGTTTATCTTTTTTTATTCCGTAATCCGGATTGAGTTGTCTTAGGTGTTAAATATCAGATAATTAATAATTGTTTCGAATTGGCGTAACAACAGGATTAACGATTTTGTTCGTGAGATTGAAAAACATATCATTTACGAATGCGGGTTAATAATTTTCAAATCGCTACCATAAAAGAGCCCGGCTTTCTTATGGTCTCTGCTGGCATGAGGAAACTGATATTATTTATTGTTTAACAACCATGATCGGTGCAACTGCTTTTTCAGAGTCGAATTGTAGGAAATAAATCCCCTGTGAAAGATCACGAAAATCAAGTTGGAAAGAGTTTCCGCCACTGAATTGGAATGAGCGGAGAACTGTTCCTTCCATGCTGATAATCCGACCGTTTAGATTCAATGCTTCCACAGGTAATTGAATAGTTGCGAAATCACCTACTGGATTAGGATAAACTAACAATCCTCTACTTTTTGAATTAATGCCCGAAGAGGTAATTGTTTGATCGGTCATCAGGATTGCATAGGCGTCGTAAAAGGCAACAGGTGACATCAGGA
>CAMAZH010000051.1 GCA_945863035.1 Chitinophaga pinensis
AATGCGGCTTTTCTGAGTATGAGGGAGGGGAGGAAAGTTGGGGTGGGGAGTGAGTAGTAGTGAGGTTTCAAAATAAATCGTTCCCAAAATTTCTTATTTCAGGCAAAAAATATTTATGTATTTTAAAAGCATTATAAATTAGACGTAAAATATCTAGATACATGAATAACATTAAATTATTTGAGAGCAAACAGATTAGAACGGTTTGGAATGAAACCGACAAAAAATGGTATTTCGTTGTATCAGATGTTATACAGGTGTTGACCGACACGCCCAATCCGAGCGATTATATCAAGAAAATGCGTAAGCGTGACGAGGAACTCTCCAAAGGGTGGGGACAATTTGTCACCCCCCTTTCGGTCGCTACTGTTGGCGGTAAACAAAAGCTGAATTGTGCCAGCGCTAAAGGACTTTTGCGTATAATACAATCCATACCATCACCGAAAGCAGAGCCTTTTAAACTTTGGTTAGCACAAGTTGGCTCTGATAGATTAGATGAGATTGAAAACCCAGAATTGGCTACTCAGCGAACCAGAGAACTTTATAAACTTAAAGGCTACCCTGATGACTGGATTGAAAAGCGAATGCGAAGCATTGCTATTCGCGAAGAGTTGACAGAAGAATGGAAAAACAGAGATGTAAAGGAACAAATAGAATATTCCATACTCACAGCAGAGATTTCAAAAGCAACTTTCGGTTTGACACCTTCTGAGTATAAAAAAGTCAAAGGACTGAAAAGCCAAAATCTTCGTGATCACATGACCGACCTTGAATTAATTTTTTCAATGCTTGGAGAGGCTTCGACAACTGAAATTGTAAAGACACAGAATCCAAAAGGATTTATTCAAAATAAAAAGGCTGCTAAACAAGGTGGTGCCGTTGCTGGTAATGCTAGGCGAGAACTTGAAAGTAGAACAGGGAAAAAAGTAGTATCCCCTGAGAATTACTTACCAGAAGCAAAGAAAACCAAAGAACTAAAAAAAGGGAAGGAGGAAAAATAGTCAAAATCGGATACAAGCATATTTTAAAGTTCACACAATCCAACACAAAACCGAAATTTAACAATTACAACAAAACTCAATACGGACAATGAGTGCGCGACCACAACTACCTGAAATCCAGCTTATAAAATGAGTATTGAGTGAATTTACACGAGTTATAAGAGCAACAAAATTAAACAACTCTAAATGAATGGAAATCGGTAATCTTGTAATCGGATGGCAAGCTATTGTTCATTACTTCATGCATCTGGTTTTTCCATTTGGGTTCGCATGGGTGTTTTTCAGGAAAGACTGGAAGAAGGCCGGAATGATAATGGTATTGACGATTTTCGTTGATTTGGACCATTTACTTGCGAGCCCGATATTTGATCCACAGCGATGCAGCATAAATTTCCACCCCCTGCACAGCTTTTTGGCTATTGGCATCTATTTTGCCGGCTTGTTTTACCACAAAACAAGGTGGCTTGCATTTGGCCTGGTGATTCATATGGCCGCCGATTTATCGGATTGCATCTGGACCTTTAAGAATTGCCACGAATGCTATACCAGTTCCTCCCTGTTCAGTCTGGCCGAAAAAATGAAATTCTAATTCCACATTGGCAGATTTGGATTTTCGCCCCCTGCCCCCCCTATTGCTTTTGCTGATACTTTACAGGAGAAAAGAAGAAAGCGGGGATAAACGAAACAAATCGTTATCCCCGGCTTTTTCTTTTGTCGATCGTGAATTCAAAGAGAGCTGGAAGCAATAGTTCCAATTCTATTTTAATAGTTCAGGATTCGGTCTTATTTGATCTCTCTGATTTTAATGCTTCGGAAGGAAACTGCATTACCATGGTCCTGCAAGAGAATATGACCTTGTGCGGCTTCTCCGAATGCCTTGAAGTCTTTGTATTTGCTTCCGGCAACCAGCTTCCTGAATTCATCGCTTCCCCTTTCGTATTCAAGAACCTTAAACCCGTTGAGCCAATGCTCCACATGATTGTTATTCGACACAATGCGAATGTTGTTCCATTCTCCCATTGCATTGGCCCGCTTGTTTTCAGCTTTGATCAGATCATACAACGAAGCAAAGGTTCTGCTGCCCTCGTAATTTCCCAGTTTGGCATCCGGGTGAAGCTTGTCGTCAAGGATCTGAAACTCCAGCCCGATTGCACTTCCCGGATTATTCACTTCTTGTTCGGTAACAAAATACTTAACGCCACTGTTGGCTCCCGGAGTCATTTTTGCCTGAAGCAAAAGTTCAAAATTGCTGTATTTATCAACTGTAACGATATCGCCACCATTTTGCGATTCTGCACCTGTTGAGGCAAGAACCGAAAGTTCACCATTGCTTATCTCCCATCCCTTTTCAGGAAATCCTTCGCTGTAGGCTTTTCTCCATCCGGTTGAGGTTTCTCCGTCGAACAGAAGCTTCCAGCCTTCTGCTGTTTCCTGTTCAGTAAGGGTATTCAACAGGTAAGATTTCACTTTTGCCGCTGAAGGACTTGCATATTTTGCAACATCCATGGTGGCAATCCTGATATTCTTCCACATAATTTGCTTGCCGAGCATTGTAGAATCGCGGATGGAATGGACCTGAAGTGCAATTAATCCGGATGCATCCGCATCATCATAAAGGTTGGAAACCGCTATCCCGTTTACCCAGGTTTTTATGCTGTTGCCTATGGCTTCTACACGGAAGGTATTCCATTCCCCATTTTTAAAGGCTGCACGAGCTTCCGCATTCTCATCATCGCTAAGGGTATAAAGCCATCCTCTGCGGGCTTCATCATAAATCCCTCCGGTAAATGCCCTGTCGGAAGGATCAATTTCAACCTGGTAACCATGTACACGCCCTTCCTGGTATTCGGGAATGCTTTTTGAGCGGATCTGCACCCCACTGTTCATCGAAGGATCAACCTTGAAATCAAGTTCGAGAATAAAATCGGAATAATCCTGTTCTGTGCACAAAAATGAATTCGGGGTGTCCATAATAGTGGTTCCGATAATTACAGAATCGCTTACAGTATAGGGAGCTTGTCCATTCTTTTGAACCCATCCCGCAAGATCGGTTCCATTAAAAAGATACTGCCAATCAGGCCCTTCATTTTTTGCCGTGTTCGTACACGAAACAAGTCCAAAAAAAAGGCTGATTGCAAGGAAATAAATAGTTAATTTTCTCATCGGTTTGTGGTTTTAATAAAAGGTAGCTATTACTTAATTATTGAGCATTGATTTAGGTCAAGGTTAAGGTTGAGGTTAAGGTTGAGGTTAAGGTTAAATGTCCGTCGTCACCCCTTCGGCAAGCTCAGGGCGGCGCCCGTCACGCCGCAGTCCCTGAGTCAGGAAGCTGAAAGATCCTGAACTTGGCCAATCCCAGTTTCTGAAGCAGATAAGAAACAGAGGTCTTCAACACCCCTATCCCATAAATCGAACTCCGCCGGAAATTAATCGACGAGGCGTCGTCAAAATATTTTGTCGGACAGGTAATCTCGGCTATTTCAAAACCGGCATAGAAAATCTGTGCGATCATTTGATTATCGAAAACGAAATCGTCGGAGTTTGCGTTATAGTCGATGCTCCTCAGCACATTGCCCGAGAATGCCCGATACCCGGTATGGTATTCCGACAGTTTCTGATTCATCAGAATGTTCTGCGTAAGGGTGAGCATGCGGTTGGCAACATACTTGTAGAAGGGCATTCCCCCCTTCAGTGCGCCTTTTCCGAGGATACGCGATCCGAAGACCACTTCGTAAACGTCGTTGGCAATAAGGTAGCACATCGATTGTATCAACTTGGGGGTATATTGGTAATCGGGGTGCAACATCACAACCACATCCGATTTCAATTCCAGCGACTTGTCGTAACACGATTTCTGGTTTCCTCCATAGCCCTTGTTCACATCGTGCACAATGATATGCTTGATCCCCAGTTTCCTGGCCACTTCAACGGTGTCGTCCTTGGAGCGGTCGTCAACCAGCACAACTTCATCAACAATGTCGAAGGGGATTTCGTTGTAGGTAATTTCAAGAGTTTTGGCTGCATTATAAGCAGGGAGGACGATAGTGATTCTTTTATTGTTGATCATGTAAGAAAAAATAAATATTTACCGGACTTCAATGAATTAAAATGCAAATATAAAAGTTATATGCTAGGATCTGGTTTTTTTTCAGATCAGTTGTATGTTTTATTCGGGCAAGCGTTTAGCGAACACAAACCCGTTTTTCTCATAAACGATTTCCAGGTCGGGATATTCTTTCAGGTAGCGATTTTTTCGGCTTATTTTAAAAACAACATATACTTTCTTGTCGATTTCCCCGGTTAAAAACCAAGCCTTTTCATACACAGAAGGGTTTTTCGGGGGATTAACCTCGCCGTAATACAGATGGGCATACGATTTGAACCCAAGGGTTGTGATATAAGCGTCCTCCCCCGCCACCGATCGGTAGAACTCTATGGCGGCCCGTTGCGAATAGGCTTCAACCCTTGGGGCAATGAGCGACATGGTGAGGAAAACCATGATCAGCGAACTGGCAAAAATCCCCTTAATGGACCGGGAAGGATTTTTTGCAAAGTTTATGGTAAACCAAAGGGAAACGACAACAAAAAACACACCGACAAGCGATTCGAAGCCCGTCCAGTTACCCGATGCCTGGAGGTTTCCCAGGGCAAACTCATCTTTTATCCAACCTTTCGCAATGAGGTAGTCTTTAAACCTATCGATAAAAGGAATGATTATCAAAACCGCTCCTATTGCAACTGTTACTGTCCCCAGCATAATGCGCAAAAGCCTGCCCGCATGCATCTCCCCCGAGAGTATTCTCCAGATGGCAAGGGAGGCCATAAAAGTAAGGGGGAAATAACACATGGAACTGTAATGAACAATTTTTGTGTTCACGATGGTAAACAAAATCAGCACAGTGAAAAAAAGTATCTGCATCCAAAGCGAAAAACTTTTTTCATAATCACTCTTGTCCGTCTTTTTGAAGAATGCAAAGACAGCAAAAACCGAGGCAGGGAACACGCCCAGGAAGAGTACCACGAAATGGTAGAGCAGAAACCCTCCATGACCTGCGTCTTCCGTCTTAAACAACCGTATCTGGTAAATGATAAAATCCCGGATGATGCCCAGGTTTCCGGAAAGGATTTGCAGAATAAACCAGAATCCGGCGGTAAAGCCAAGTATAGCTGCAAAAATCAAAACATCCCTGAAACTCGTCTTTATTTTGAAACGAACAAAAAACAGGTACACGGCAAAGCTTAAGGAAAAAATCAACAGTGCCACAGGTCCCTTGGTAAGGACTGCAAGACCCAGATATAGGGCCGAAAGGATCAGGTTTCTCAGTCTGGATTCTTGAATGAGAAGGTAATACACAAAATGGATGATTCCCAGAAAAATAAACAGGTTAAACCATGGATCGATAATTCCGGATTTAAAATATAAAAATGGCAAGATGGAACCAACATAGCTCATAACCCAAATCCATCCGAACTTATTGCCCCTGAATTTTTTGCCGGTATGAAACAAAACAAGTAAGGTAACAATGCCACAGACCGCGTTTGGGAATCGGGCAGCGAACTCGTTTATGCCAAAGATTTTCATGGAAAGAACCTGCATCCATATAAACAAAGGAGGCTTTTCCCAGAAAGGGAGGTAATTGATCTGAACGCTGAGGTAATTGCCGCTCACGATCATCTCGCGGGCCGATTCGGCGAAATTGATCTCATCCCAGTCAAAAAGATGCACTCCTCCCAAAAAAGGCATAAACAGTGCAACTCCCAACAGGAATATATAAAAACTGTCTTTGTGATCCTTTAGTTTACGCATTATTTTTTCGATAGCAGGTTAATGGCACCCTTATCCATCCATTCCCTTTTGCAAGATACGAACAGAGCGTGAGCCAACAGGGCAATCAGGATTCCAAGCATCGATCCGGCCAGCACATCCCCCAGAAAATGCTGTGAAAGATATACCCGTGAAAAACCCGTAAGAATTGCCAGAAACAGAAATAAAATTTTGGAAGCTTCTGTTTTCACCATGAACGCCAGGCCGAAAAACAGTGCAAAGGCGGTGGCGGAGTGACCTGAAGGGAAACTGAAATAAGAATGGTATTCCACTCCACCGATCCGGTAAAGCTCAATACCTATTTCCTGAAACCATGCCACCGGCCTCTTGAAACCGGGAAACACCAGTCGTTTCAGCAACTGAACGATAAGCGAGCTGGCTAGAAAAGAGCTGAGAACAATGAAGCCGTATCGCATCCGCACAAAAAGAAGCGCTATGCCCGCGAGTACCATAAACAAGCCATCCCCCAACCATGTTGAAAGCTTCATCAGAACGTCGAGGAACGGGGTGTGTAAGCCCGAAAATAACAGGTGAGTTTCCTTTTTCCCTAAAACAAGAAGCGGAATACTTGAAAATGTCAAAAAAAGCAGGTATCCTGAAAATAAAACTTTGTTCCTGAAAAGTATCCGAAGCATTTTCGCCTGTAAATTGGTTCGAGGCATCAAATATAAGGAAAACTGATGTCAGATGAATAATTTAGAATTGATTTGAAAAAAAATTATCTATTTTTGAAGTGCGTTCGAAAAAGCAACTAATCAGGGTTCTTCCAAAAGGATCATAAACAAAATACCAACCTTACGCATCAGAGCTTTGAAATTGGAGGTTAAATCAATAATTAAAAATTTTTGTAGCCGTCTCATTTTTAAACAACATAACCCAAAAATAGCGATCATGGATCTTCAAAATTTGAAAAAAGAGTTTGCGAAAATTTACAGCACAGACGAATCCGGAATCAAGGTATATTTTTCTCCGGGCAGAGTTAACCTGATTGGTGAGCACACGGATTACAATGCCGGGTATGTGTTTCCCTGCGCATTGAATTTTGGGACCACGCTATTGGTCAAGGAAAACCGCAAGGATATTTTCCGCTTTGCAACCACCAACTTCGAGCACACGGCCGAAATCAGCATTAAGCCACCGTTTGTGAAGGCTGGCAAGGAATGGTATTATTACCCGATGGGAGTAGCGGATCAGTTTAATAAAATGGGGATCAGCTTCAGGGGTCTCGATTTTCTTTTCTCGGGGGATATTCCCAACGGCGCCGGACTTTCGTCGTCGGCATCCATTGAGATGGTAACGGCCTATGCTCTTAATGATATATTTTCGGTTGGAGAGGATATGATTTCGCTCGTGAAACTTTCACAAAAAGCGGAAAACCAGTTTATCGGCGTCAATTGCGGAATTATGGACCAGTTTGCCGTAGGTTTGGGAGCCAAGAGCAAAGCCATATTCCTGAACTGCGGAAACCTCGATTACGAGCTGGTTCCCTTGGTAATAACAGGGCATAAGCTCATTATAAGCAACACAAATAAAAGAAGGGGTCTTGCCGATTCGAAATACAACGAGCGCCGCTCGGAATGCGAACTGGCAGTAGAAAACCTGAGTCAGGTAAAGAAAATCAATAACCTTACGGAAGTATCCTATGCCCGGTTCCTCGAAATCAACGATATGATCACCAGTCCGGTTGTAAGACGGCGTGCGAAACATGTAATAAGCGAGAACCAACGCGTGTTGGATGCAATTGTAGCCTTGAAAGCCGGAGATCTTGTTTTGTTCGGGCAATTGATGAATGCCTCGCACGACTCGCTTCGCAACGATTACGAGGTAACAGGAATCGAGTTGGATACGCTTGTTGAAGAGGCCAGAAAAATCCCCGGAGTATTAGGCTCCAGAATGACGGGTGCAGGCTTTGGAGGATGTACCGTCAGCCTTGTAAATGAAAACTCCATTGACGAGTTCATAGAGCAGGTTGCAATAGGTTATCTGGAAAGAACCGGATTGCATGCCGAATTCTATGTGGCTGAGGTTGGGGATGGGACCAAAAGGGTGGAATAAACTTCTAATACTCAAAAACAGGGCCTTTAACAGTTCTTAGTAATAATGCCTTGTTTTTGAAGAAGTTCCAAACTCATCTGCCTTAATTTGTATTTCTGGATTTTCCCGCTGGCAGTCATGGGATATTCCTTCATGAAAAACACGTATTTAGGGATTTTGTGACGGGAAATCTTGCCCCGGCAGAAGTCTACAACATCTTCCTCCGTTAATTCCTGACCTTCTTTCAGGATTATGAATGCACCCACTTCTTCGCCATACTTGGTACTGGGCACGCCTGCCACTTCAACATTGCTGATCTGAGGTATTTGAAACAGAAAGTTCTCGATCTCCCGGGGATAGATGTTTTCCCCTCCCCTGATAATCATGTCTTTGATGCGCCCGGTGACCCTGTAATACCCTTGCTCGTCGCAAACCCCGATATCACCTGAGTGCAGCCATCCTTCCTGATCAATGACGGATGCTGTTTCCAGGGGATTTTTATAATATCCCTTCATTATGTTATAGCCCCTGCAGCAAATCTCTCCCTGCTGCCCCGTGGCACATTCGAGGCCTGTCTCGGGATTTACAATCTTCACCTCAACAAACGGAAGTGCCTTGCCTACAGTGGTTGCCCTTATTTCGGTAGGGTCGGTGGTGCGGGTGGCCGTCATCCCCGGTGACGATTCGGTAAGTCCGTAAACGATAATAATCTCACTCATATTCATCTTGCCCATTACTTCCTTCATGGTTTCAATTGGGCAAAGGGATCCTGCCATGATGCCCGTTCGGAGTGTGGAAAGATCGAAAAGCGAAAACATCGGGTGGTTTAGTTCAGCAATAAACATGGTTGGCACCCCATACAGAGCCGTGCATTTTTCTTTCTGAACAGATGCCAGAACCAACAACGGGTCGAAGCTCTCCACCATAACCATGGTGCAGCCGTGGGTAATGACTGCGCAAACCGCCAAAACACAACCGAAACAGTGAAAAAGTGGCACACATACACACAACCGGTCATCCTGGGTATAGTTCATGCAACTGCCAACGGTGTTCCCGTTGTTCACTATATTGTGGTGGGTTAGCATTACTCCCTTTGGAAAACCCGTGGTTCCTGAAGTGTACTGCATATTCACAACATCATGGCAGCTTATGGTGTTTTTAATCCGTAAGAACTCGGAAGCGGGAAACTCGTTTCCGGAAAGCAAAAGCTCAGGAACACTGTACATTCCCCGGTGTTTTTCCTGACCGATAAAAACCACATTCTTCAATTCCGGAAACTTTCCGGATGTTAATTTGCCTCGCTGCTGCTCTCTGATTTCAGGAACCAGTTCGTTGATAATGCCAATGTAATCGCTGTCGCGGAAACCATTTACAAGACACAGCGTTTTTATGTCGGAATTCTTAAGAAGAAACTCAAGTTCATGGGATCGATAATTTGTGTTGACAGTAACAAGGATCACCCCTATTTTCGCGGTAGCAAACATAAAAGTCGTCCAGTCGGGCACGTTGTTGGCCCAAATGCCCAATTTGTCGCCCGGTTGCATGCCAATTTTCAACAGGCCTCTGGCAAGCTGGTCGACCCTTTGATTAAATTCAGAATAGGAGAATTTGAGGCCTCTGTCGGGATATACCATAAAATCGCGCTCCGGGGATTCTAAAGCCCATTTTTCGAGGAATTGCCCCAGCGTCAGATCAATAAGTTCCATTTGAGTTAAGTTTAGTAGGGAGCATAGACAACCGCCAATATCCGGGCTGCCGTGTTGTTCGCAGCATGAACATGGTGACTGACAACCGAATCGTAATAAATGCTGTCACCGGCTGAAATACTGAAAACCTCGCTCCCGTATGAAATTTCGATGGCTCCCGACAACACATAGATAAACTCTTCACCTTCGTGGGAGGACAGGGAGAAATCGCTATCCTTGCTGGGCTGTATATCAACAATAAACGGCTCCATATGCCGGCCGGACTTGTCGCTGGCCAAAGGAAAAAAACTCAGGTCCGAAGGATCTGCACTATTCTTATGGGAAAAGCTTACACCCGGTTTCATAGTGCCGCCGCGTGCGATAACCGGACCGATCTCACTTGCATCATCGAGAAAGGTGCCCAAACGGACGCCCAGGGATCTGGCAATCCTGATAAGGGGCGCGAGAAAGGGCAGATCCTTGTTTTCCTCAATTCGGGCAATAAGCTCTTTGCTCAGCTTGGACCTTTCGGCCAATTCATCCTGGGAGAGATTTTTGGATTCTCTGATTTTCCTGACCTTCTCTCCTACATTTTTTACGTGAGTCATGATTTCTGATATTACAATGCTTATACAAAAATATAACTTCTCGTCAATGTATCTATATGGTTTATGAAATTAATATTAATTCTAAATGCTCGTTCCCATTGATACTGACTTTGAAAAGCTGCGCGAAAAGAAAAAGCCTGTATTATTGATAATAATAAAATTTAAAAATATCTTTAATCCTTCGAATTATCCATTTTGAAGCACACCCATCCAACAACTACCAATATGTCAAAAGAAAAGTCGATTCCCAAGGAAAAGAAAAAGGAAAAAAAGAATGAGAATCACAAGGGAAACAACAATCACAGCAATCATAACAATCATTCCCCGCTTTCACCCGGCGATTTGATCCCCAAGCACAAAAAACCTTTGGATAACGAATTTTATGATAAGGAACTAGCCAGGCTGCAACTTGAGCTTGTAAAAATGCATGAGTGGATCAAAGTGAAGAAATTAAAAGTAATCGTGCTTTTCGAGGGTCGGGATGCGGCCGGAAAAGGCGGTGTGATTACCCGCATCACTCAGAGTCTGAATCCGAGGATTTGCAGGGTTTCCGCATTGGGGGTTCCAACTGAAAAGGAAAAAACACAATGGTACTTCCAGCGTTACATTGCACATTTCCCTTCAGGTGGTGAAATGGTACTTTTCGACCGTAGCTGGTACAACCGCGCTGGGGTAGAAAGAGTAATGGGGTTTTGCACCGACGACGAATACTGGGAGTTTTTGCGTTCCTGCCCAAGTTTTGAAAGAATGATTATTCGCTCCGGAATAATACTCGTCAAATACTGGTTTTCGGTGAGCGACCAGGAACAGGAAAAGCGATTCGATGGCCGCTTGCATGATCCGGCCAAACGATGGAAACTCAGTCCCATGGATCTGGCAAGCCGTGAAAAATGGGAGGATTATTCCCGGGCTAAAGACGAGATGTTCGAATACACCGACACAAAAGAAAGTCCCTGGTATGTGGTTGAAGCGGATGATAAGAAAAGAGCCAGGCTGAATTGCATACATCATCTTCTGAGTAAAATTCCCTATGAAGACCTTACACCCGAGCCGATTGAGCTTCCAAAAAGACGCGAGACCAAAGGATATGTTAGGCCCCCTATGGATGCACAGACTTTTGTTCCGGATGTCTATTGATTTTTTTACAATTTCACTAGCTTCTCGGTATATTTGATACCGTCCTCTGTAACATACAGCAGGTAAACGCCAGTGCTAAGATGGTGAAGGTTAGCGGTAAAACTTCCAGCAGTTGTTGATTTATTTAGTAAAACCTTTCCGTTTATGCTGGAAAGCTTGATTTGCCGAAACTTATTACTGCTGCGGAACTTAATGTTTAGTACATCAGTGAACGGATTAGGGCTTATGGTAAACACTTTGGAAAGATCGGTGTACTCGTAGATTATCGCATTCTTCAACACATTGGAATCAGGGTCCGTCTGCACCGAAACAACAACACCCGAGGCATATGCTTTAAAGGTTTCTTCCGGTTTTTCATGCAAAAATCTGATATCTTCTATTTCACCACTTTTGTACCGGATCCTGTAATCCATGTGTGTCCTGAAAAAATCGCCCTCACCGGTTGAAGAGGACTGGGTGCTTGTAATGTAAAGAGAATCGCCGACTTGCCGCCAGCTGGCAACAAAAACGGGGTGACCTTTTCCGTAATACCACTGTTTGAAAAACCAGTCGTAGTCTTCCTTTGAATGATCTTCGACTACCTGTCTGAAATCCTCAGCGGTTGCTGTTTTATTGGCAAACTTAACAATAAAGTCCTTCACAATTGCAAAAAAAAGCGGATCGTTGTCAATCTCGTAGCGAAGCATATGAATGATGGCTGCGCCTTTTTTGTACGAAAGGCTATAGTTGAAGATTCGCTGAACACTTCGAGACTCTTCAAAGGATAGAAAAATACTTCCAAAAGGATAATTGATAGCCAGACTATGTGCCTGTGCCAGCCATTCCACCGCCTCCCGCTGAGTTTTAAGCTCTTCGATGGCAATATATTCAGCATAGGAGGCGAAACCCTCGTTTATCCAAATGTCCTGCCAGGTGCCACAGGTAAGGTAATCGCCAAACCACTGATGAGCAAGCTCGTGGGCAATAAGCCCAAAATTAAAACCGGAAATGGTTGTCATCGTCTGGTGCTCCATCCCTCCTCCCAAGGGAGCCATACAATGACCATATTTTTCGTTCGCGAAGGGATAGGGCCCGAATTTGTCCGAGAAAACCCGTATCAGCGGACCTGTTTGATCGATCTCCTCTTTTAGAGACTCCAGTATCCCGGGCGCGTTGTATAGATAGTTCTGAACCAACACCGAATCCGTATCGGTTATGGATGCATAAAAACTGTAGTCGATATAATCGCCAACCGAAAAGGAAAGAAGATAGTAGGCAATCGGATAAGCTGACTTCCATTCAAATCGTTTCCTGCCATCCTCGAGCAACACAACATCGGTAAGCAAACCGTTTGAGCCCGCCTTCAGGTTCGGGTCGACTGTAATAAAAATCCAAACCGAATCAGCCTTGTCGGTAAGGTTTTGCTTCACAGGAAACCAGTCTTTCGCTTGGAAAGGCTCGGAAAGTGTATAGGTGATATCCTGGTTGTAATTCGATGCACTTGCATTTGAAATCCCTGAATAAAAGCCGGACGAACCGGCAGCGCCTTGATAATAAACCTTGAGTCGGTATTCGGGTTCCGACATGTCTCCTTCCCTGAGGGGAACTTTCAACAAATCGTTTTCCCTGTAAAACGGGTCTGCTTTTTTATCGTTCAGAAAAACAGAGTCAACTCCAAGTTTATGCGAGAGCTCCACAACAAACGTGTCAATAGTGGACGAAACTCTGCGTGCATGAAGGATGGAATACCCCTTAATAAAAGTACTTTGATTGGTGGCCTCAATATTCAGGAAATAAAAGCCCACATCGTATTTATCCTCATGCATGGAATATCCGGGTGCAAGTGCTGAGGGATTTGAATCGCCTAAACTCTTATGGGCCGGAAAATGCAAGTCCTGAGGGTAAGCCGGCTGAATCCTCAGCGCCAAAAACCCCATCAGTATGGCAATATCTATAAGAGCTATTCGCATTGACTGTTAAATGGTTGTCCCGAATCGGTATATTGTTGTCTGCATATAGGTTTCCCCAGGTAAAAGAACAGTTGAAGGGAAATTTTGTTGATTTGGCGAGTCGGGGTAATGTTGTGTTTCAAGACAGAATGCCGAGTGCTTTTTATACAAGAGTTCATTCTTGCCGACTATCGAATCGATATAATTTGCCGTATACAGCTGAACCCCCGGCTCGGTTGTAAGCACCTCCAGTGTTCTTCCGGAAACGGGATCCACAACACGGGCAATTTGCCTTAGATGTCCCGGATTTCCGTTAAGTATAAAATTATGATCGTAGCCCGGCGGAACCTGAGCGATGTCGCGACCGATTTCTTTTGGCGTCCTGAAATCAAAAGCAGAGTCTTTCACAGGAAGTATTTTTCCGGTTGGGATGGAATCCTTATCGGGCTCCGTAACATAATCGGCATCGATTTGAAGCGAATACCCCAGCACATCCCCCTTTCCCCCATTTAAGTTAAAATAGGAATGATTCGTGAGGTTAACATGTGTTTTCTTGTCCGTCTGGGCAGTGTAGTTTATAACCAGTTCATTCTGATTGTTGAGAAGGTACTCCACCTCCACCATCAGGGTCCCCGGATAGGATTCCTCACCGTCGGGCGATTCGCAGGCAAGTTTAACGCTAACAAATTCAGTGCTTACGTTCCTCACTGCCAGCCATACCTTTTTGTCAAAACCAACAATGCCGCCATGCAGATGATTGGGACCGTTATTCACGGCAAGGGAATATGATACACCATCCAAAACAAAACTTCCTTTGGATATGCGGTTTGCATATCGCCCGATGATGGCACCGAAATACGGATGCGGACCCAGATAATCCTGCAGATTGTCAAAGCCCAGAACAACATCGTCAGCATGCCCGTTTTTATCAGGGGTCATAAGATGGGTAATTATCCCGCCATAATTAATAACCCTGAAGGATACCCCGTTATCGTTTTCAAGTTTATATGAAACAATTTTGCTGCCGTCGGGCATGGTTCCGAAATCTTTTGCTGTAATATCCATTCGTTTAAATTTTGTACCAAAAGTAAGAAAAAATGGCTTTCCGCAAGAAGGATTCGAAGATTCGGGTATTCAGAGCTTGCGCTTCGCGGGAAATTGGTGAGAAAAGCCCCTTGACTTTGACTCTAATATTCCTTATTCTTTGCTTTACTGCGATAAACCTGCCCTCTCCTCCGTCTAACTTTTTTGTAATGTGCTGAAGGATTTTTATTAATTTTATACCTTTACTTTTCCTTTTGTTGTCCGTTTGGCATTGCAAATCAAAGAAAATCATTTATTTCTGCTATGAATCAGAGTTTTATTGATGCTATCATGCATTTTATGTCGCTGATCTTCCTTCCGCTTTCCGGCAGGAAGTATGATTCGTTAAGCCATGTGATCCGCGAGTATGTTGATAAAGCCGGGATTGAAATCGATGCGGATGAGTGTCTCAAGATTTATGACAGCTACACCCAAAAATATAATCGGCAATTTGTACGCAATGAGGAGTTCAGTTTGGAAATTGAGGAAAATCTGCACCGGCAAATTCTCGCTGATGCCGGGCGTAACGCACAGCAAAACCTCTTTTTGAAAGAACGGTTTTTGATTATTCTTGCGCTACTTGAGTTTTCCGAGCTGAATTACAAAGGCAACAGCAATTTAATCAGTGAGATTGCCCGTCTGGCAGAAAACCTGAATCTGGAGAAATCCGATTTCGAGAATGCTCACGATTTCATAACGAAAAACCTTAGCTCTTCTAATCGAAACCTCCTGATTCTTGAGGAAGACCGGCATTTGGACGAAATGCTCGAGGGCAGCTGGATTGAACAATACAATCAGGAAACCCAGGAACAGGGAAACCGTGACATCTTTCACAGGATACGCGGCAAGCTAATCTTCAGGTATTTTTCACGCTTTAATTTTCTCGCCTTCCACCATGAAGGAACCGAAAACCTTACAATAAACAGGAAACGCGTTTATCCCGGGTATTTTTACTCCCTCGATAAAAATGACAGCATCTGTTTCGAGGGATTGTATCCGATATATTCTGATGAAATCATCAGACACTTTAAGCTTTCAGGCAGTACGCCCAAAATCATGCTTAAAGCAGTCGATCTGGGTTATTGTTACAAAGACTCCGAGAATTCCGTCAAGCCCTTCAGCGTTTCCGAAGAATCAGGGAAACTTGTGGGAATAATTGGCAATAACGGTGTTGGAAAGTCTACGATCCTTAAACTCATATCTGGTCACCTGATTCCCTCGAAAGGAAACATTTATATTAACGAAACGGATCTGATCAAGGAAAATTTCAGGATACAATCGGTCATCGGATTTGTATCCCACGAGAACATGATCTTCCCGGAACTCAGCATTTACGACAATCTTTTGTTTCAGGCCCGGCTCAGCCTTGGAAACCATACAGAAACACAAATCTTAAAGCGTATAGAGGAGGTAACGCGCAAGTTCGGGATTCAGGATATCCAAGATAATAAGGCGAGGGATTTCAACAACAGGACTTTAAACGAGTTCACGCAGAAATGCATCAACATTGCCATCGAAATGCTTCGTAACCCGCTCATTCTGTGCCTTGATGAGCCTCTCACCGGCCTGTCCTACTACGACGCAAAAAGAATGATGAACCTGTTGAAGGAGGAGGCCTATTCCGGCAAACTGGTAATTATGACGGTGCATTTGCCAACCCTTGAAATCTTTAAACTTTATGATAAAATCTGGTTGATCGATTATGACGGGCACATGATTTATTCAGGGGAGCCTAAAATCACATATACCTATCTTAACAATACCGGACTTATTCCATATCACTTGAGAGACAGGGATCCTGAGGAGGTCGGCCCGGAGGAAATTATTAACCTTATTGAAACCCGAAAAATCGGAACGGACGGCAGGATCAGCAACGAACGCCTGATTAACCCGGAAGAATGGTACAGGGTTTTCAGAAAAGGATCGGAAACTGAGCCCAAAACCGCCTACAAGTCTTGGAAGGCTGCCCCGGTATCCGTTTCAGGGATTCCAGGAATCGAAAAGCAGTTTTTTGTTTACCTGCACAGGAATTTCCGGAAATTCATTAACGACTGGAAATTCATTCTGATATACCTGGCCGGGATACCTGCTGTTGGAGTACTGCTGGCACTAATGCTAAGACAGGTAAGCGGAAGCCCCTACACTTTTGGGGATAATACTTTCTTGCCTCTTTACATTTTTTTCCTTGTGAACTACATGCTGTTTTCAGGTCTCCTTACCTCTGCAGATGCACTTTACAAAGAGAGGAACAATTCTTTCAGGGATTACTGGATTAACCTGAGTTCTTTCAGCTACCTAAACGCCAAAGTTGTTTTTGTATTCCTGCTCTCGCTCATTCAGATCGCAATAATCGTCATTGCAGGGAATTTTGTGCTCGAATTCAAGGGTTTACTATTTCCTTTCATACTCACCCTATTTGGCGTCTCTGCATTTGCCAACCTGCTGGCACTGAATCTCTCATCAGCAGTGAGGAACCTTGCATCGGTATATTTGCTTATCCCGTTCATTCTCATCCCGGGCTTGGTTTTCAGCGGCTTCCTAATACAGTTTGATGATTATTACAGGTACAGATCCAACGATAAAAAGATCCCTCTTATTGCAGAGATTGTTCCAACCCGATGGGCTTATGAAGCCCTGATAGTAGCCCAATTCAAAGATAACAGCTACAACAGGCATTTCTTCGATCTGGATTTCGCCGAATACCAAAACAGGTTTACAATCAAAAAACTGATACCGCTTCTGAAACTTTCGCTGGACGATTGTTTGTCGCTTTACCAAACCACGGATTCTTCCCAAAGCATGGAGCAAAAGCTTCGACTGCTGACACATGAATTTGAGCTGCTGGCCGAGCATGAAGAAGTTGCCCCCTTTGAAAGTATCCTTTCGCTAACCCTTAACGATTTTGATGAAAAGGTCTACGAAAACGCCTTTGGTTATCTCACCTATTTGACTTTTCAGATCGAGAATTCGATTGAGGAAACTGCCTCACGAAGACAAAAAGAAATTATGAACTTATCGGTTTCGCTGCACACACAAACCCCGGATGATTTCAGGAACAAGCACCACAATTTAGCCATCGAGAGTCTCGTTTATGGGAAGTTTCAAGAAGGTTATGCCAAAATTGAAAAGGACCGTGTTTTAAAATCGGGAACCTCGATTTACATGTACCCCGAATCGAAAGTCGGTCGGGCTGCCTTTTTCTCAGCCTATAAAAGATTCAACAACCGTTATGTGGAAACCCTCCGCTTTAATCTTTCTGTGCTGTGGACACTGAACCTAATCCTTTATGTCTTGTTAATGAGCGATCTGACCCGCTGGGTTTTCAATCTGTTCAGAAAGCACAAATTGGAACAATAATACTTTGGAGAAACCAATCCAATAACCGGACAATAAGGATTCCCCCTTAACCTTGATACACTTAACAAGAACAAAATGGAGTTACACGACATTCAGGTCCCGGATGAATTCAACTATTTGAAACCTGGCGATTCTATGCCCTTTGTTAAATGGATGGCTGACAACGGGAAATCCTGGTCACCCGTTGATTTAAAAGGGAAAATTAGTCTAATCATTCTTTTCACTTCAGAATGCAGACACTGCCGGGACAATTTCGCCCATCTTGAAAAGAACTTGTTCCGTCTTAATCCTCCCGACTTTAAGGCTATGGCATTCGGCCGCGACATGGATGAGGAAAAAATCGCGCTATACCAACAAAAATTCAGTCTTAGCATCCCACTCTTTGCAGATTCCAACAGGGTGATATACTCCGGATTTGCCGAAAAAGCGGTTCCCCGCAACTATCTGTTCGACAGCTCGGGCAAACTGCTTATGTCAATACGAGGCTACCGGCCCGATGAACTTGATAGGCTTATTGGCTTTGTGAACTCTGGAATTGTTGACCCTACTCATTCACCATCCCTTTCGTAAGCAATGAAATCCGGTTATCGCAATCTGCATTCGTCCAACGAACCTACCGGAGAATTTCCTTCCTATAACCCAGCTGACTGTTTTTGATTAGCACAACTTGAAATAAAATGAAACTAAGGTTCTCATAATATAGTGGTCTTGTTTTTTGTAATTTCCGTAATTCATGGTAGATAAAAACCAGAAATAATTATCTTGCACAATTAAAGAGATTTCACAGATTACTTTTTACTACTTCTATGCAAGGTTCAATTTTCATAGCATTACTTCAAAACATTGCCGTTTTGCTCGCGTTTTCTATGATCTATGAAAATTTCTGGATTAAGAATGAAGATTCCAAGACCATCCTGGCAAAAGTGCTTACCGGATTTATTATCGGGGGAATTGGAATCCTTATAATGCACACGCGCTGGATTTACATTCCCGGAATCGGATTTGACACCCGCTCTGTCCTTTTATCTGTTACCGGCTTGTTTTTTGGTGGAATCCCAACTTTGATCGCCATCGCAATAACAGGTGGATTGCGGATTTATTTGGGTGGAGGTGGTGTTTTTATGGGGATCTCCGTAATTATAACTTCCGGATTAATTGGTTTGCTTTGGCGCTGGCTCAGACCCAGATGGAAAGAAAAAAACTACTCCCTCGAATTGCTTGCAATGGGATTTACAGTTCACCTGGCCATGTTAGCCTCCACCATGCTGTTGCCTTCCGAAAATTTCCTTCCAACTGTTAAAGTCATTGCCATCCCCTTAATATTTCTCTACTCCCCTGCCACCATGCTACTTGGCATTCTGATGCTTGGGCAGTGGAACAATTTTCAGAACCGCAAGGCTAAAGAGGAATTGCGTGAAGCCGAGCACCGCTTGAACAAGGAATTAGTGCTAGCCAAGGAAAAGGCTGAAGAAAGCGACCGTTTGAAATCATCTTTTCTCGCAAATTTATCCCACGAAATACGAACCCCGATGAACGCGATTCTGGGATTCACAGATTTCCTGGTAGACCCCAATCTACCCGTTGAGAGGAGGGAACGATACAACACAATAATTCAGAACAGCGGCAACCACCTCATATCGATTATTGATGATATTATTGAGATATCGAAAATCGAGACAAATCAGGTAAAGGCCCATATCAGCAAAGTAAATATTCCGGATTTGCTCAAGGATGTCTATCAATTGTTGTTGATTCATGCCAAAAAAAATCCGAATGTTGAGTTTCGCTTGCCAGTGATACCTGATAAAGCAGTTCAGCATTTTCAGACCGATGAGTTGAAACTAAAGCAGATCCTGATTAACCTTGTGGGGAATGCAATAAAATTTACCGAAACCGGTCATGTGGAATTCGGATATGAAGAGAGAACACCCCTGACTTTTTTTATCAGAGACACGGGCTGTGGAATTGACCCTGACCATCATGATATTATTTTTGAAAGGTTCAGGCAAGTTGGAGGGGAGATTTCGATTATCAAGGGAGGATCGGGTCTTGGTCTTGCAATTGTGAAAGCCTATGTCGAAATGCTGGGCGGGAAAATTACCGTTGAGTCGGAACCTGAAAAAGGTTCTATCTTCAAATTCACCCTTCCTTAATTTCCTGTTAGCAAGACCTTTTCGTGCAATAGCATGTTGTTCCCATGTTAAATAATTGGGGATCACAAATCTTATTATTATCATTGCTGACTAAAAAAAAATCATGAAATATCAGGCTTCACCCGATCGTTACCAGAATATGATCTATAGAAGAACAGGCAAAAGCGGCATCTTGTTGCCGGCAATTTCCCTTGGCTTATGGCACAATTTTGGAGGCATGGATGTATTCGAAAACGGAAGATCCATTTTGGCTTCAGCTTTTGACGCAGGAATCACCCATTTCGATCTGGCAAACAATTACGGCCCTCCTCCCGGATCGGCTGAAGAGAATTTCGGAAAAGTTTTGGATATGGATTTCAGAGCCTACCGCGATGAGATGATTATATCGACCAAAGCCGGATATGGTATGTGGGATGGGCCTTATGGGGAATGGGGATCAAGAAAGTACCTCATTTCAAGTCTGGACCAGAGTCTTAAGCGAATGAGGCTCGAATATGTTGATATTTTTTACTCCCACCGCCCGGATCCCAACACTCCCATGGAAGAAACAATGATGGCACTGGATCAGGTCGTGAGACAGGGTAAGGCTCTCTACGTGGGAATTTCAAATTACAGCGCAAAACAAACAGCTGAAGCCGCTGAAATACTGGAGAAACTTGGAACACCTTGCCTGATTCACCAACCCAAATATTCCATGTTCGAAAGATGGGTTGAAGAGGGACTGCTCAATGTTATCGAAAAAAAGGGAATCGGATGTATAGCCTTCTCTCCTCTTGCTCAGGGGATGCTTACTGACCGTTACCTGAAGGGTATCCCTGAAGGATCAAGGGCCAGCAAGGCTGTGTTTTTAAGTGAAAAGCAAATCACACCGGAATACCTCGATAAGGTCCAGAAGCTTAACAGCGTTGCTTCCGCACGCGGACAAAAACTGGCTCAGATGGCTCTTTCGTGGATTCTGAAGGATGAGAGAATTACCTCCGTGCTGATTGGAGCCAGCAGTGTAAGGCAGTTAACCGATAATCTGGACAGTCTGAAAAACCTGGAGTTCTCGAAAGAGGAACTCAATAAAATCGAAAAAATTCTAACGCCAGATGCCTAAAACAAGATGGGGAATCCTGGCGCCCGGACATATTGCCCGAGGCTTTGTTGCCGGCCTTAAAGTTATTGAAGATGCCGAATTGTACGCAGTAGCTTCACGTACGCATGAGAAAGCCACGGCTTTTGCCCGAGAGTTTGGATTCCAGAAAGCCTATGGCAGTTACGCAGAGCTTGCCAACGATCCCGATGTGGATGTGATCTATGTGGCAACGCCCCACCACCTCCACTTCGAAAATACAATGATGTGCCTTCAAAAGGGCAAAGCTGTGCTCTGCGAAAAACCAATAACAATCAATTCAAAGCAGCTTGAAATTCTTGTCAAGACAGCCCGCGAAAACAAGGTATTTCTGATGGAAGCAGTATGGACACGGTTTTTGCCCGGAATCGGGAAGGTACTTCAAATGATCAGCGATGGCCATATCGGAAACCTAAAAATGCTCAATGCCGACTTTGGCTTCAAGGCTCCTTACAATCCTGAATCGCGCTTGTTTAATCCCTTTTTTGGAGGAGGAAGCCTATTGGATATTGGCATTTACCCGGTTTTCCTCAGCCTGCTCCTGATGGGATACCCTAAGGAAATAAAGGCTGTCGCAGTAAAAGCCCCAACAGGTGTCGACGAATCGGTTAGCATCTCCCTCGGATACGAAAACGGAGCCTTGGCCAGCCTGCATTGCACATTTTCCACCTTTACAACCACCGACGCCAATGTATACGGGGATCAGGGAAAGATCCAAATCAGGCAGCAGTGGTTCAGACCGGCTGCCGTTTTGGTTAGCCGGCATAACGAAAAGCTTGAAGAATTAGAGTTTCCTGCATTGGCCAATGGTTATGAGTATGAAGCGATGGAAGTAATGCAATGTCTGAATAAAGGGATGACAGAATCCGCAATCCTTGGACTCGACTTCAGCCTTCAACTAATGAGATTACTCGATGCTATCAGAAAAGAATGCAATATTGTTTATCCAGATTATGATTAAATGAAAAAACTACTATTTGTCCTGATATTATCGGGCGTATACGCTTTTGCTAGCGCACAGGAAAGCGATTTGCAGCTTTGGACCGGCCCGGTGGTAAAATACAACCTAAACGATAAGTTCCGGCTTGAATTGGAGCAGCAGTTCCGTTTTAACGAAAACATAAGTCAGTACGACTATACCTTTACTGAATTCGCAATACGCTACAAAGTGTTCAAATACCTTGATATGAAGGCGCTGTACCGTCATAGTTTTATCTCCGAAGGACAAACGGGTTCCGAATTGGATGAATACGACAAATCAAGAGTCGCTGTTAATGCATCCACAGGGACAGAAATTTTCAACACAGGAATTAAAGTCGGGTACAGGATAACATATCAGCATTCCTGGGAAAACACCACTCTAATTGCCTCCAACTATTTCAGGAATCGTTTTGACGTGGATTACAACCTCAGTAAGCTGGTGGATCCTTATGCAAGCTATGAAAGCTATTATCGGTTGGACGACAAAAACGAATTCAGGCAAAACCGTTATACCTTTGGATTGACCTGGAAGGTTTCCGACAAACTGGATATTGACAGTTTTTATCGGTATCAGAACGAAATAAATGTGAAAAACCCGGAAATCGATTTCATAATTGGTTTGGGCATCATATATGTTATAAAATAATTGTCTGTCCCTCATAACTAGGGCAAAGCATAGCCTTTAAGGTTCTGTTTCCCCTGTTAAAGCTTCTATCTCAATTAAATTCCTTACAACTTTCCGGCTTTTTCAGAAACAGCCAGGAATTTTTTATAGGCCGGTTCCCACTTTTGGGTGTCCTGAGGCTGGTATTCGACAAAATTAAAAGAGTTCCTCACCACCTGCCTGATTTCAGCAAGGTCTTCAAGATAGCCTAAAGCTTTAGCCTGCAATAAAAGGTTACCTGCAGCGGTTCCCTCCGAGGGGCCGGCAATAACGGTAAGACCTGTGACATTAGCTGTAAACTGACATAGAAACTTGTTCTGTGCGCCTCCCCCGATAATATGAATCCGGTTAATGGGCTTGCCTGTAACTTCCCTCAATTGATCGAGGGTAAGGCGGTATTTGAAAGCCAATCCCTCGAGAATAAGCCTAACATATTCCCCAATATTCTGAGGCGGATCCTGATGAGTTTTCACACAAAACTCGTCAATGGCAAGAGTCATGTCCACAGGATTGTAAAAGCCCATATAATCGGGATCGATAAATGATTTGAACTGGGGAGCCGTTGAAGCCAGGGAAATCAATTCCTCATAATTGATGACGGTATTATGCTTGACCCATGAATTGCGGCATTGCTGAAGAAGCCAAAGTCCCATAATGTTTTTGAGAAAGCAAATTTTATGCTCTGCCCCACCCTCGTTGGTGAAATTGTATTTAAAGCTTAGATCGTTGATTACGGCTTCATTCAGCTCCATGCCCATAAGCGACCAGGTGCCGGAGCTAATGTATGCCCAATCGTCGCCGTCGGCCGGAACGGCAACTATGGCGCTACCGGTGTCGTGCGAGCAAACCGCAGTTATTTTCACCGATTCGGCTCCCACCGATTCGGCAATGGCAGGTTTGAGAACACCGATAACCGTGGCCGGCTGAACAATGTTGTTCATAAAGGACTTATCCAGCCCAACGCTGCTAAGGAGTGATTCGTCCCAGTCCATTGTCACCGGATTAAAAAGCTGGGATGTTGTGGCAAAAGAGAATTCGGTTGTCAATACCCCACTTAAGAGATAATTGAATATGTCGGGGATGAAAAGAAGCCTATTGGCGGTATGAAGGGAGCGGTCGCGGTTTCTGCGCAAAGCATGCAAGTGGAACAAGCTGTTGAAAGCCTGCAGGGATATCCCGGTTTTCGCATAAATTTCGCGGGGAGACATAACGTTCTCAAAGTAATCCGGCATGGCCTCGGCCGTCTGCGGGTCACGGTAAGCATAAGGGATCCGTATCAGAGTCTTGTCTTCCGCCATAAAGCCGAAATCCACACCCCATGTGTCGAAAGCAAGCGATTCGGGTTGAACGTGGTGTGTGTTTACACAAAATGAAATTGATTTCAAAACCTCTTCATAAAAACGGTAAACGTTCCAATAAAAGTGATTATCAATTTTTAACATACCGGTTGGAAAGCGATGCACTTCATCCAGGGTGATCTTATGGTTTTCAAGACTACCCAGCACAGCCCTTCCGCTCTCGGCGCCGAAATCAAAAGCTAGAAAGTATCGTGTTGTCATGACTTAAATTATTATTGATTTAGAATAACCCATAAACGGCCTGCTCCTCAGTATTACAATAAATAGAGGAGTAAATATAAAAACCCGGTCGATTGGTGTCAAATTTTCGTTCGAGATGCAAAACCGGGTGACCGGGTTTTACCGACAAATAAGCTGCAATTGCATCGAAAGCCTCGATTGCCCTGATTTTCTGCTCCCCTCCTTTGATCTCAATCTGATATGTTTTGCGAAGAATATCGAAAAGTGAGCGGTTTTCGAAGGACCGGGAAGTGAATCTGGGAAGGTTGATATTGGGGATATAATTGATGTCATAAAAAATGGGGGCGTCGTTGAAAAAGCGGATCCGTTCCATGTAAACGCAGCCAGAGTCGATCTCTATATCCGAGAGTTTAAACATGAAGGGCGCATCCCAAGCCTTTACAATGGGCTTCACAATTATCTCAGATCTTTGGTTCTTTTCTCCCAGAGCGGTTGTGGTCCCGGCGATGGAAAGGATTCCGATCCCCTTAGGAAGCTTGTGCACGATGCTCCCCTTCCCCTGGTGTTTCCTGATAAAACCCTCGTTTACAAGCGTGTCCAAAGCATGCCGCACGGTTGGTCGGGTAAGTTTGTGAATGGTACAGAGCTCGTTCTCCGAAGGCAGTATATCCCCTTCAGTATACACCCCGTCAAGAATTTGCTTGCGAAGCATCTCATACAGTTTTCTGTAATGCGGGAGTTTATGTAGTGTAAGACTCATGTTTTCAAATATAAAGCATTTTCCCCAATAAAAAATGCAAATTTAATCAAAATCACTTGTTATTACAAGTTAATT
>CAMAZH010000052.1 GCA_945863035.1 Chitinophaga pinensis
TTCGTTTTATCGCGGTTTCCACCGGCACCCACAATGGTTATCAAACGGTTCTCGTCTGTTTTGATTTCTCGGATTGTTTTCAGGACATTTTCGAGCGCATCCGGGGTGTGGGCATAATCGACGATAGCGACTACACCTCCGGCCGATCGTATTATCTGGAACCTTCCGCTCACCGATTCGAGCTTGCTGATTTCGGCAAAGAGTTCGTCTTCTTTGGCATTCAGCAAAGTAGCCGCACCGAAAATGGCGAGAATATTATAGGCGTTGAACACCCCGGGAAGGCGCGTCCACATCTCCTTGTTTCCGATCTGCAGAAGGTTGCCTTCAAGATGGCTTTCCGTTACTTTCCCTTTAAATTCAGACATGGCCCTAACGGAATACCCGTATACCCTGGCCTTGGAATTCTGAACCATTACCTTGGAATTCTTATCATCGGCGTTCACAAGTGCAAAAGCATCGGCGGGGAGGGCATCGAAGAACAATTTTTTCGCCATCAGGTATTCCCTGAAATCGAGATGGTAGTCGAGATGGTCGTGTGTGAGATTGGTGAAGATCCCTCCGGCAAATTTCAATCCCCCAATACGGCGCTGGTGTGCTGCATGCGAGCTGACCTCCATAAAAGCATATTCGCATCCTGCTTCTGCCATTTCCGACAGGAGCACGTTAATCTGAAGCGCATCGGGAGTGGTATGGCTTGCTTCGGCAACTTTATCCACCACAATAGTATTGATGGTTGATAGCAATCCGCATTTGTAGCCTAGGTTTGTAAAGAGCTGATAGAGCAAACTGGCAATTGTGGTTTTACCGTTGGTGCCTGTCACACCCACCAGACGGAGCTTTTCGGAAGGGCTTCCGAAATACAGCGAAGCCATCCTTGCCAAAGCCTCATGAGAATTCAGGACCTGGATAAGCGTGCAGCTATCCGGAACCGAGCCGGGCCATTCTTCGCAAATCACAGCCGCAGCACCCTTTTTTGCAACCTCACCGATGTATTCATGTCCGTCGGATTGTGTGCCTTTCAGCGCCACAAAAACATCGCCCTGCTGAACCTTTCGCGAGTCGAAGCAGAGCTTCCCGATGGAAATATCTGTGGGTCCCGAGGACCGTATGATATCCGTGTTTTTTAATATGTCGGTTAAACCTTTCATTAGCTTCCCGGTATTGTCATTTCAAGATTAACAGCAGCAACCGTTTTGGCATTAGTGCCCGGTGTTACCGATTGGAAACGGACCGTGCCTCTGCCACTTACATTTACGCGCAAACCTGCATCCTCCATAAGGAAAAGGGCATCTTTCAAACCCATGCCTACAACATTGGGCACAAGATTCTGGATAACCGGTCTGGGGCTGATCGCCAATACCTCATTTTGAATCGATGCCATTACCCACTTCGACTTTTTGGCAGAGTTGCTGACAGGGATGTCCAAATAGTCCAAAGCATTGGTAAGTTCCTCCGCATTCCCGCTTTTAGTAAAGGGTATTTCAGCAAGCTTTGGCCGGCCCTGATTGATAGCCTCATGCATATCCAGACTGGTGGCATATACTTTATTGGCGATTTCCCTGAAAACAGGACCTGCTACAACATTTCCGTAATACACGTATTTTGAAGGGGCGTTTACTACAACTATGCAGGAATATCTGGGATTGTCGGCCGGAAAATATCCGACAAATGTTGCCTGATAGGTGATTCGCGACTTTTCCTTATATCCTGTCTTTTTATCCGGGATCTGAGCTGTTCCTGTTTTACCGGCAATTTTAAAGTTGTCGTTCCTCAGGTTCATGGCCGTTCCGTTCTCAACAACACCCTCGCACATCCTCTGAAGCTTTTTAAGAGTGGATCTGGAGCAGACCGAGGGGTTAATTACCTCAGGCCCATAACTTTCAACCAGGCTCCCATGGTATCTGACTTCATTAACCAGCCGCGGTTTTATCATCTTACCGTCGTTTGCAATGGCGTTGTAAAGAGTGAGTACCTGCAATGGAGTAACTGCCATTTCGTAACCTATACTCATCCAGGGAAGGGAGATGCCCGACCATCCCTTTTGTCCGGGATATTTGATCGAGGGAATCCCTTCTCCCCGTATGTCGAGGCCAAGCTGCTCATTCAGTCCGAGCTTGTACACCCCATCCATGAACTTCTCGGGTTGACTTTTGTAATTGTCGTAGACAATTTTCGAAATCCCAACGTTCGACGATTTTTCAAAGACCTGCTGTACCGTTATTTTACCAAAACTCTCGTCACCGCTATCGACAAGTTTTATACCGTGGTAACTTATTTCCCCATTGCCGGTGTCGATAATATCGTCGATATCCACATAACCGTCTTCCATGGCAAGCATAAGAGATACCAGCTTGAAGGTTGATCCCGGCACTGTGCTTTCACCCACAGCGAAATTGTACGATTCGCGGTACAGCCCGTCTTCACCACGCTGCAGGTTGGCAATGGCTTTTATCTCGCCTGTCTCAACCTCCATTAAAACAGCGGTGCCATGACCCGCGCCATGCGCTTTGAGTTGCTTCAGAAGAGCCTTCTGTGCGACGTCCTGAATATTCAGGTCGATCGTTGTAATTATGTCTTTTCCGTCCCGGGGTTCAATTTCATTGCCGTCGCCCAGGGGCACATAGGTGTCGCCTGCAAGAAGTTTCTGCAGCAGAAGTCCGGGTTTACCACTGAGCATCTCGTCAAAGGAGCCCTCAATTCCAACGCGGTTTCCCAACTCGCTTTTCGTGGTGCTCCCAATGGTTCGGGCAGCAAGGTATCCGTTGGGCCTGATGCGCTTGGAGTCCTGGATAAAGCGAACCCCA
Source organism: Chitinophaga pinensis (assembly GCA_945863035.1). Taxonomy (GTDB): domain Bacteria; phylum Bacteroidota; class Bacteroidia; order Bacteroidales; genus JACJXF01. The sequence continues at coordinate 2,805 of CAMAZH010000052.1, forward strand.
CCTTTAAAACGGCCCAGTTCGAAGATCGGAAAGGATTTTGCCTGCCGCATCTGGTCGTAACTGACATCCTTCTTCACCAGATAATACTGCTTCTTAGCCTTGCGGGCCTTGATCAGATCTCGTTTGTACCGATCCTGGCTCCTGTCGCCGAAAAGGGATGCCAGCTTGCGGGAGAGACCATCCACTTCCGCGTAAAAAACGTCATTGGTAAGCGCCTCAACGGTGAAATCCATCCGTATTTCGTAGTACGGAACCGATAGAGCAAGCACCCGGCCATCGGCACTGTAAATGTCGCCCCGGGTAGCGGGAATAGGCAACTGACGGAGCGGTGAGGCTTCAGACTTGACCGACCACTTGTCTTTTTCGGCAAACTGAAGGTACACGATCCGGCTGAATATAGCCATTCCAAACACCACCATAAACAGGTAGATCATTGCAACGCGCCACAATATGTCCTTTTTTACAACTGACATTAATCCCTCCTAAGTTTGCTTACCACAATTTTTTTTGGCGGCACCTCCGACTCCCTGATCGAAAGCCCATGCTTTTTAACTTCCTCGGCAACTTCTGTCTGCCGACTAAGCTTCATGAGCTCGGCAGAAATGAAAATTGACTGAGCCCTCAGATCGCTCAGTTCGGTTTTATATGTGATGATTTTGCGTCTCAGTTTCTCAGCATTATATCGGTTCGATATATACATTATTGCCAGGAATCCCAGGAAAACAATAAAAGGCAACTGACCCGTGAACGACTTTCGGGTGAGCATTGTGCCGTCGATCAGCCCCCGGATGGCAGAAGCTGAGCCAGCCTTTTTTGACTGTCCCTCATTCGCTTTTTCGCTCCCTGTATTTTTCTTTTCTTCCACCATTCTCAAATTTTTTCAGCAATCCTAAGTCTTGCACTTCTGGCCCTGGGATTATCCCTTGTCTCTTCCTCCGCGGGCTCGGTCCCGTTTTTGTTCAGTATCCTGAAAGGCGTCAGCACATTCCCGTAGAAATCCTTTTCCAACGCACCTTCCAGATTACCGGTTTTCATGAAGTTCTTCACCAGGCGGTCCTCGAGGGAGTGATACGTCAGGAAAACCATTCTTCCACCGGGTTTCAGAAACTCCGAGATTTGAGGAAGTACTTCCTTTAAAGCCCCGAGTTCGTCATTCACCTCAATGCGCAAAGCCTGAAAAATCTTTGCCAGCTCTTTGTTCTCTTTTTGCCGGGGTAAGAGTTTTGAAATCCCCGAGACAAACTGGAAAATGCTTTGGATTTGCTCCCCCGAACGCTGACGTATAATGGCACGGCTTAGGGCGGAAGCGTTGCTCAGCTCCCCGTATTGCCTGAATATCCGAATGAGCTCGCTCTCCTCATACGTGTTAAGAACATCGGCAGCGGAAAGCAGTATTCCGGAATTCATCCGCATATCGAGTTTCGCGTCTTTCATAAACGAGAAACCTCTTTCAGCAGTGTCAATCTGATGCGAGGAAATACCCAGATCGGCCATCACCCCATCGACTTTGTCTATTTCGTAATAACGCAGAAAGTTCTTCAGGTAGCGAAAGTTTGAGTTGACAAAGGTTAGACGCGAATCGTCTTTGGTGTTTTGCTGTGCATCAGTGTCCTGATCGAATGCCAGAAGTCGCCCGGTTTTACCCAATTCCTCGAGAATTCTAAAGGAATGGCCTCCCCCACCAAAGGTCAGATCGATAAAAATTCCCTCCGGCTTAATATTTAACCCCTTTATACTTTCTTCAAGTAGAACTGGTTTGTGATAGATCATTGTCCATCGGTTAATTCATTCGACCCACCCAGTATACGTTCTGCCATGGATGCAAATTCATCGTCTGCCCGGCTAACCTGCTCGTAACGACCAGCCGCCCATATTTCAATCTTTCCGTATTGTCCTGCCATCACTGCTTCCCCATCGATTCCGGCATATTCGAGCAGCCTTTTGGGGATTAGCACCCGTCCGCTCGCGTCGAGGATTACTTCAGCCGTTCCGCTGAAAAACATCCTTAAAAACTTCGCGTGCTCCTTGTTGTAAGGATTCGTTCTTGACCTGATAATCTGGTTTTGCCTTTCCCATTCTTTCATGGGATACAATATCACGCACGGTTCAAACACATCCGATTTCAGCACAAAACCATCCTGCACACCCTCGCTCATCTGCCGCTTGAATGCAGATGGAAGTGTGACCCTGCCTTTGGAGTCGACCTTACAACTATAATCCCCTATAAAGCTTATCATGGTTTTTTATGACTAAAGCGTAAAATTATAACAAATAATCCCACTTTACACCACTTTATCCCATTTTTTGCCACATTGTTGAAAACTTTTTCTCCGCCCGATGAGGTTTTCAGTTTAGGATTTCTCCCGTCTGTAAAAAAATGACAGAATCACATATCAGGTTTTTTAGTATTTTCGCAGATTGCAGGTTGAAAAAATATGGTTTCCCATGAAAGAGAACAAAACAATTGAAAAGCCGGTACGTCTGGATTTGAAAAGGCTATTCATGCAAAAGAACCCGCGTCTGGCGCCTTACATTCCCTGGTTTATATACGCTTATCTGAACCGTGTTCTTCATATCGGGGAGATAAACGACTTTTTAGCGGTTCACGGAACAAAAGTTGGTTTGGAATTCACAAAGGAAGTGATAAAGGATTTCAATGTTACCGTAAGCCTTAAGGGGGCGGAAAACCTCCCTGAACAGGGTCGGTTTATTTTCGCCTCAAATCACCCACTTGGGGGATTTGATGGAATGTTACTGCTGACGGAGCTTAACCGGAGGTATCATGATGTTCGCTCGCTTTCCAACGACATCCTGATGAGTTTCGAAAACCTCAGCCCCTTGTTTATCCCCATAAATAAATATGGAACTATGACGCATGAATCGGTCCTCGCACTTGAAGAGACTATGGATTCGGACATACAGGTATTAACTTTTCCTTCGGGACTGGTGAGCCGGCGGACGAAAGGGGTGATTATTGACCCCCCATGGCAAAAAAGTTTCATATCCAAAGCGGTTCAACACAAGCGTGATGTGGTTCCGGTTCATGTTACAGGACGCTGCACCAATTTTTTCTATAACTTATCGAGCTTTAGAAAATTCCTAGGTATCAAAACAAATATTGAAATGTTTTATCTTGCCGACGAAACCTATAGGCATAAGAACAAGCATTTTACCGTCACTTTTGGGAAACCTGTAAGTTACACCACATTTGACAGAAGGAAAAGGCCTGATGCCTGGGCGAAGAGCATGCAGAACTATGTATACTCTTTAGGGGAAGGCAATACAAAGCCTTTTGACCCGAATTATTAAAAAATCCTTAACTTTGCACTATAAATTCGTCCAAAATGGAAAACATCATTCCCCCTGTATCGAAGGAAATAATTGAAGCTGAGTTAACGAAGGATAAGTTTATCAGAAGAACCAATAACGCAGGCAATTACCTCTATGTTATTGATCATCACGATTCTCCGAACGTAATGCGGGAAATCGGTCGGCTGAGGGAAGTTACCTTTCGTGCCGCAGGTGGAGGCACAGGTCTTTCAGTGGATATCGATGCTTATGACACAAGCGACAATCCTTACAAACAGCTTATTGTTTGGGATCCCATTGAGAAAGAAATTCTGGGTGGTTACCGCTACCATCTTTGCGATGATCTTACTTTTAATGAGCATGGAGACGCAGAAATTGCCACAACAGAGCTCTTCAATTTCTCCGAGAAATTCATCCGCGAATATGTGCCGAACATGATTGAATTGGGACGGTCGTTTGTCCAGCCCAGGTACCAGTCTACAAACAGCTTGAGCAAAGCACTGTATGCCTTGGATAATCTTTGGGACGGCTTGGGAAGCCTGATTATTGACTACCCCGAAAAAAAGTATTTTTTCGGTAAGGTAACAATGTATCAGAATTACAATCAAAGGGCCAGAAATAACCTCTTATATTTTCTTGAAAAGCACTTCCCCGACACCGAAAGCCTGGTAATCCCGAAGTTTCCCCTGGACACCAAAATGGATCGCGAGGAAATGAAGAAGGTTTATGTGGGAAGTACGTTTATGGAAGATTACAAGGTTCTGTCCCAGACTGTCAGGGCTTTCGGGGAAAACATACCTCCGCTGATCAATGCTTATATGAACCTTTCCCCTTCGCTCAAAACTTTTGGAACGGCCTTAAACCCCTATTTTGGGGATGTTGAGGAAACAGCAATCATGATCACAATCAACGATCTTTACCACAAGAAAGTTGAAAGGCATGTGAGTTCGTACGACCCGGGGGATAAGCTCTAATACGCCCTTTTATTGATCCCCTCAATAAAGTTGATAAACGAATTCGAAACAACTTTATTCCCTCCCGGTGTCGGGTAATTACCGGTAAAATACCAGTCGCCTTTGTCGTTAGGACAAGCTTCATGCAGGTTTTCGATGGTTTGGTAAACAATCTCGATCTCTGCCTTGATGTCCGGACCTTTCAAGAGCTGGCCAATTTTGGCGGAAATTTCCTCGGGAGAAAAGGGCTGATATATTTCCTTGACGTAGTTCACAAAATCTTCCTTTGGAAGGTCTTTTTGATCGCGGCATTTACGGTAGACCTCGTTAATAACCGATTCCTTGTTTCTTTCCTTAAGCAATTCTATAGCCGCTTTGAAGGCAATAAAATCGCTTAATTTGGCCATATCGATACCGTAACAGTCGGGGTAGCGAATTTGCGGGGATGAAGAAACCACCACGATCTTTTTGGGACCCAGTCGGTCGAGGATTCGCAAAATACTGTGCTTCAGAGTGGTTCCCCTCACAATTGAATCGTCGATCACAACCAGGTTGTCCAGTCCTTTTCTTACGGTTCCGTAGGTTATATCGTACACATGGCCCACCAGATCGTTTCTGCCCTTATCCTGGGTAATGAAGGTTCGAAGCTTAATATCTTTTATAGCAACTTTTTCAACCCTTGGTCTTTCCGAGAGGATATGAAGCAGGTCTTCATGGCTGAAGGTTCCCTTTTTGTTGAGTATCTGTTCTGCGTTTTTCTTGAAAACGTGATCCTCAACTCCTTTAACCATTCCGTAAAATGCCGACTCTGCCGTGTTGGGGATAAAAGAGAACACTGTGTTTCTCACATCCTGGCCCACTGCATTCAGGATTGAAGGCACCAGGAGTTCTCCAAGCTTTTTTCTTTCGTTGTAAATGTCGATGTCAGATCCCCTGGAAAAATAAATCCGTTCGAACGAGCAGGATTTCTTTTCTTTGGGTTCGAGGACCAGTTTAACCGAAACCGTACCGTCCTTTTTAATGATTACCGCGTGGCCGGGAGGAACCTCGTGCACGTTCTCGTGACTTACGTTCAACGCAGTTTGGATAACGGGCCGCTCTGATGCAACAACAGCAATTTCATCGTCGTGATAATAATATGCAGGGCGTATACCCCAGGGATCGCGAAGCGCGAAAGCGTCGCCATGCCCTACCATCCCGGCTACCGCAAACCCGCCGTCCCAGCGCTTACTGGATTCGGTGAGGACCTTCACCAGATCAAGTTGTTTTGCAATCAGAGCCGAAATGTCGATATTGGAATACCCCTGGGCCTTGAACTTGTCGAAGAGCTGCTGATTTTCACGATCCAGGAAGTGGCCAACTTTCTCGAGCATGGTTACCGTGTCGGTAAAATCTTTAGGCGACTGTCCCAGCTCCAGCAGATGGTTGAACAATTCGTCGACATTTGTCAGATTGAAATTCCCTGCCAGCACCAGGTTTCTCGATTTCCAATTATTCTGGCGCATTACGGGGTGCACATTGTCGAGACTGTTGTCGCCAAAAGTACCGTACCTCAAGTGTCCCAGATAAAGTTCAGCGGCAAAGGGGAGATTGTTTTTTGACCAATGCGGGTCGTTTATGAGTTCGGGCTTGTATTTCTCGACTTTCCGGAACTGCTTGTAAATCTTATCAAAGACCACGTTGATGGCTGAGTCCTCCATTGAGCGCTGCCTGTTAAAATATTTATTTCCGGGGGGCACGTCGAATTTCAGGCTAACAACGCCGGCTCCATCCTGTCCCCTGTTTCGCTGTTTCTCCATCAACAAATAGAGTTTCTGCAGCCCGTAACGCCATGTTCCGTATTTCACCTGATAGTATTCCAGAGGTTTTAGCAACCTTACCAGAGCAATTCCGCACTTGTGCTTTAATTCTTCACTCATCTTCTAAAACCTTTTTTATTCGTCTGAAACATCTATTTTTTGGGATACTATAAAAGAATAGGGGAAATCCACCTTAACCATATCGAACAACTTCAACACTTCCGAACGGGTGCGGCAATTGCCCACATAAATTACCCAGTCGGTATTCTCCACATACCGAAGATCGGCATCCTCGCCCTCGAATTTGGTAAGGAAATTTGAGAGAACGGCTTTTGCCCTTTCCCTGGCGTCGGTTCCCGAGTCGCGGAAAATCCGGATACGGTAACCCATCACTCCTGGGTCTTTCTGGTTGTATAGGATGTGTTTGTAATAATTATTCAGTATCAGGGAATCAAGATGCACAGTGATCTCTGATTTTGAATCCCGGTAATCCTTAAGTCTCTCCAACATATCCCCAGAAAAACTTTCGGCAGTCTGAGCATGGGAAAATACCATAAAACCTTGCAGGACGGCAATCAGAAAGAGTAAGGTATTTTTCTTCATAGCGTATGAATTGTGGGTCAAAATTAATCAATTTTGCCTTAGAAAGGAAAAATCTGAAAAATATGTTAATTTGCGCTATGATTACTCGACTTTCAAACCCCAGGAACCCTGAGATCGCTGCGGGCATATTCGCCTTGCTTTCAGGCGTTTCAGTAGTAGCCACGCTGCTTACCCGAATTGATTTCTTTACCGTTATTTCGACGTTAAACGAGGATATTGAGTATCTGAATGAGAATTTGGTTCTTTTAAAAATCAATTCCGTTGTTTGGCTTGTTTCTGCTCTTTTCATTTCCCTCAGCGCTGCAGCATTTATTGTTGCCTTTCAGCCCCACGGCCCAATATTGGCGCTGCTTCAAGGCTTTTTCCTGATTCTTGCCGCAGTAATGTTTTGCATTTCAGGCTTAAAGGGATTCAGTATTATCGACCATTTGAGTCTATTCCCTGATGCCGATGCCAAAATTGCTGATTCGATACGTTTCTCGGTTTTCAGTTTATCCCGCGAAAAAGAAATATACATAACGGCGTCCTACACCCTGATTGGACTAAGTTTTTTTATGATTGGCCTGTTTGCACTTGTTACCCGGAAAATATCCATTGCCACCGGGATTATAGGAATGCTGACAGGGATAATGCTGCCTGTGTTTTCATCTCAGGTTCCGAAAAGCATCCTGGCTTCCGTAGGGATCGCACTGGCCTGTATTTTGTTCTTTATTCTCAGCTATCGCTTGCTTTTCAAAGGTCTTAAAAGTAAGGAACGCACAAAGCCGATTGCCAAAGCACCAGACAAAACCAACCCCTGAACCTCCCATGAAAACATATCATGCCTCAGCTGAGCGATCGGCTCCGGAAACTGTAGACAAGCAATTTCAAACCCTGGTCTCAAATTCCTACCTTTCAGAACTTATCAATGCATTGCCTTATGTGGTAACCGTGTTGAATGCAAATCGCCAGATAGTTTTTTCAAACGAGGCGCTTTTACAGACACTCAAGGTTAGCGATTTCAAGGAGTTTCTGGGGAAAAGGCCCGGGGAGGCATTAAACTGCGTTCATTCAAAAACCATGGAGTCTGGCTGCGGAACGTCGGAGAATTGTCAGTTTTGCGGGGCCGTGAACACCATTACGGCAAGCATGCGGGAAAACCGCAAAGTAGTTAACGAGTGCCGAATCACCTCCGATAACGACGGGATCGAGGAATACCACGATTTTGAGGTTACCGCAACCCCTTTTATCTGGATGGGGGCTAAATACACCATTTTTGCCCTTGCCGATATCAGTGGACTTAAAAGAAAACGGATGCTCGAGAGAATTTTCTTTCACGACATCCTCAACACAGCCGGCAACCTGAAAGGACTGTCGGAATTGATCGTCACACTCGAAGACCCAAAAAAGAAAGATGAGCTTATGAACCTTGTTGCCACAGTGAGCATTGAACTCATTGAAGAAATACAGGATCAGAGGCAGCTTTCAAATGCTGAGTCGGGAGAACTGCAATTATCCTATTCTCAGCTCAGAAGCCATGAAATCCTTACAGTTATAATTAAGCAGTTTACAAGCCAAATCAGAAAAGTTATACGCGTCGAAATATCGGAAGACTCAGAGGATCTGATCTTCTCCAGCGACCGGAATCTACTTGTAAGAATCCTGAAAAACATGGTGAAAAATGCCATCGAGGCCTCTTCCGACGGGGATGTCATCACAGTTAAATCCAAACGCACCGATTCATGTATTCGGTTCACCACTCATAATCCCAAGGAAATCCCCCGAAACATACAGCTGCAGATTTTCAAGAGGAGCTTTTCAACCAAAGGCCACGACCGCGGGTTGGGCACTTACAGCATGAAGCTGCTGGGCGAACGCTACCTTAAGGGGAAAGTGCATTTTAAAAGCGAGCCGGGATTGGGAACAGAATTCTATTTTGACCTGCCGGTTTGAGTCGTCGGTTCTCAGCTTGTAACCTTCCTGTCGAAAACACGGGTCTGAAAGCTGTACACAATCCCCCAGAAAGAGGTAAAGGCAGTGATAATGTAAAACGCCAGACTCAGGGCAATGCTGAGGTTTTGGTCGAGGCCAAGGACCTGTGAGCCATACAGGAAACTAATCTCCCTCGAGCCCACACCCCCGATTGTGAAGGGAAGGGTGGCAACAATGGAGGAGATCAGGAATAGAAACAGATATTCCACGCTATGCTCCCTGCCCCCAATAGCCCTTAAAATCGCATATGCGCAAAGCAGTTGAAGGATCTGAACAGCAAAGGCCTGCAGGCTCGTTTGGGTGTAGTTCCCGGTAAAATCGGGGAAGAACTTTTTCAACAGGAAATAAAACCCCAGTAGTGATACCGGGATCAGGGTCCAGATATAGGACTTAAAAGGGAAAACGACATCAACTGTAATAAAAAGGGAGAGAACAACTGCCAGAGAAAACAAAGCCATCATACCAGTAAGCCGGTCGAGCAGCACAGCCCAGAATATTTTTTTCGCCTTGATATCGTGATGCTTGCTAAGCAGCCAGATTTTGTAACCATCACCACCAATTCCCCCGGGTAAAAAAAGATTATAATACATCCCCAGCAGGTATAATTTGAGGTTGTAGAGCTTATCGATATGCAAGGAAATGGAGGCGAAAAAAAGGTTGAGCCGGATTGCGGAAACATATTTCGAAAGAACAAAGAGAATGAGGGCCAGGAGCATCAGTACGGCATTCGAGTGACCGAAAATCCGTACCACCTCCCCTATTTCGATTTTCGTGAAAACGAAAACCAGGGCTCCAAGCGAAAGCGCAATCTTTAAAATTGCAGTGAAGGTTTTGTTCCTTAGGATTTTCATTTCGTTTTTAAAAGTTTCCCCCCGCTCTGAGGCAAAATCCAACTTGTTGCGGGCAGTTCTCTACTTGTTAAACACTGTGGCTCCGGGCAAGGCAGCGAATCAGCCCTGTGTGCCCTGGTTCCAGATGCGTTTTATTTTATAAGGGGTTTTCTTCTGGGATTCGTAATAAGTACGCATAAGAATCTCTGACAGGATTCCAATGGTTATCAACTGGAAACCGGCAATGGTGAGCAATATGGCAAGAAGTAAAAGCGGCTTGCCCCAGATGTCGTTCCCAAGAATTTTGAGTACCAGAAGGTAAAAATTCAGCACTATCCCCGCAAGAAGGATAATAATTCCCCATCGTCCGAAAAGATGCATCGGGCGCTGCATGTATTTCTTGAAAAAAAGCATAAGCAGGAGGTCCGCAACAACCTTAAAAGTTCTTCCCATGCCATATTTTGATTTCCCAAAAGTGCGCGGGTGGTGTTTAACCTCTACCTGGGTGATTGTACCTCCCTCGAGGCTTGCCAGAACCGGGATAAACCTGTGCAACTCGCCATATAATCCCATGCTTTTGGCCAGATCTGAAGTAAAGAGCTTCAAGGTACAGCCATAGTCTTTGATCCGAACCTGAGTGGTCTGTCGGATCATCGCGTTGGCAATCAGGCTGGGGATCTTACGGAAAATAAAACCGTCCTGCCTGTTTTTGCGCATCCCGGCAACCATGTCCCATCCTTCTGTTTCGGCCATTTCAAGCATCATGGGAATATCGGAGGGATCGTTCTGCAAATCCCCGTCGAGCAGAACGATAAACTCACCGCTTGCATGATCGATACCAGCTGCCAATGCGGAGCTCTGACCGTAATTCTTCTTGAATTCGACAAGAGTAAGTCTCGGGTGGTTCAGCGACACGATTTCTTTAACTGTGTCATCGGTGGATCCGTCGTCAACATAAACAATCTCATAGTCGATTTCAGGCAGAGCATCGGATATTTGCTGCACCAGGGGCTTAATATTTTCCTCTTCGTTAAAAACGCAAACCACTACGGATAATTTCTTCATGGGATTATGCTGTGGGATTATATTTCCGGCAAAGATAACAATTGATCGGATACCCTGGGCAATTGCTTTGGATTGGGGCCTGTCACAAGAAAGTTATTTGAGGCTTATCTCCAGAATATTATCCGAAGGGGGCAAATCTGAATGCAGGCTTTTGACCAGGTTCTTTTTAAACCCGATAAGGAACTTCCCCTTAAAACTGATGCCATCCATGTTGAAAGGTTCCTCAGGAGTGATCTCGTCTCCCTTGTAATGAGCGAGGAAGGCATCTGCCACCTGCCCGGAGAGTGCCCAGGACTCGGTGCTGTCGACTTTCATCCCTATCAGCGTGTTTGCTGCGATACCCGATATCCCGTCGTGAACATACTTTTGGGAATATTCCTCAAACCCGGGCTTTGAAGGGATGCCGGTAATAAAGTCCGACTGTACTTTCAGCACCTGCTCTGAAGAAATGCTTACGGTACGAACCGGACAGGGCCATGTAACGAGCGACCCGGTTTCCACATCGATTACAAACCTGTTATCGCCAAAACGCTTGATGGTGATGTCCTGCGCATGAAAATGCCCTGTAAACACGAGCCTGGCGCCATATTCGGCAAGGAGGGCCGACACTTTCTTATACCCGTCGACCACGTACTCGCCATAGAGTTTTTTCTGATCCTGATAATGCTCCACTGCACCGTGATGCATCATTGTAAGCACAGCCTTGTTTTGATTGCGGGCATCTTCGAGCACCTGCTCGAGCCAGACCATTGTTTCCGGGCTGAACTTCCCGGAGGTTATCGGATGTCCTGCGGGAGGGTTTTCCTTGTAGCGGCAGGCATCCAGTCCGAGCAGCCATAGGCCATCCACGGGTTCTGCAACGTAGCTCAGGGAGTTCGCATCTCTCAGAATGGCTTCCCCGTAACCGAATGCGGAATAATTATCGGCAAATTCTGAAGGGCTGATAGTCTCGACCTTTTCAGTTCTATCGCCTGAATATCTCATGGCAGAGGGATTATTTATGTCGTGGTTTCCCGGCACCACAAAGACCTTTTTACCGGCATTCTCAATTTCCGCAAGAAACCCGGCCATTATCCTGTGGTTAATCATCTCCCCGTCTTTTGTAAGATCTCCGGGCACAAGGACGAAGTCTGCATCGGATGCAATAATGGAGGACAATGCTACTTCCATCAACTCACGGCTGTGCTTAAGCAACTTCCGGTCGCTGTCCAAATAGTCCTGTAAAGCCTTGCCCTCGCTTCCTAATGAAGAGTCGAAATAATGGGGGTCGGAGAAGACCATAAACCTGACGGCTGGATAATCGGGAAACTGGGCAGAGAGGTTTATTTGGAATGATCCCAAAATTACACCAAGGAAAAGCAGAAACAGTGAAAATCGGTTTGACATGTTCATGGTTATAAATTTCGATACAAATATAAGAATCAACGGCTAGAAAATCTTTTATTTCACGCAATCCCGATAGCTAGTTATCGGGACGCAAAGTTCGACTAAGAGTCTCAGCTCTCTTTCTTTTCGTCAACTTTTGCGGGTTCTTCCTTTTTTTCCTCCCCCTTGATCCGGCTTTCCTGTGAAAGCCCGTCCAATATCTGGATGTTGATCCCATCGGACAAGCCCGTCTTGATGAATTTCTTTTCAAAGACTTGTGGTGTGCCGGTTTCGATCTCAACAAAGGCAGAGTCCTTTTCAAATTTCAAGAGTGACTCCTCAATACTCAGCACGCTGTCGGCACGTTCGAGCACGATATCGGCATTGGCGCTGTAATTTGCGCGGATAAATATACTGTCTCTCAGGGAAACGGCTGCACGAATTTCAAACTGTATGGCTCCGTTTTCCTCTTTTCCCTTGGGAGAAATATATTCGAGGTCGGCATCAAACTTTACATTGTCGATGGCGCCTATTATGAGTACCAGCGGCATACCGACTTTCAGTTTTCCAACCTCTGTTTCGTCAACTTTCCCTTTGAAGATCATCTCGCCCATATCGGCAACGCTTGCCACTGTGGTGCCTTCATTGAAGTTGTTGGACTCGATCACCGAATTTCCCACTTCCACAGGGACATCCAGCACCATCCCGTTGATGGTTGAGCGGATAAGCGTGTTGGTAACCGACCCGCTGTTTTTCGATACCCCCTCGCGGATCAGCTGAAGGTTGTTTTCGGCCGATTCGAGCTCCTCGATGGCGTTGGTGTATGTAAGCCGGTATTGCTGAATTTCGGCCTCGGGAATGACTCCCTGTTCGAAAACCTTTTTCTGTCGCTCATATACGGTTTTGGCATCGTCGAGGTTGATCTGGGCCCTTTTCAATCGCGACTCGGCATTATTAAGGTTTACCATGTTGGGGATAATCCTGATCTTGGCAATCAGGTCGCCCTTCTTCACCTTGTTGCCCGCCTCGATATACAGTTCTTCGATAATTCCCGATACCTGGGGTTTAATGGCAATCTCCTTGCGTGGGACCACCGATCCCGTGGCTACCGTTTTTTTGATGATGTCGGCAAAGACCGGACTTTTCAGCTCATAGATTACCGGCTTCTTGCGTGATTTGTCGTATAGGTATCCAAATGTGGCCACCAGAGCAGCAAGAAAGAGTACAAGCAGGCTAATCCGAAAAAACTTTTTCATAATTGTATTTGTATGTATAATAATATTTATTCGTAGCGTAAGGCATCCACCGGTTTCATTCCCACTGCTTTCCTTGCGGGGATAAGCCCTGCAACGAGTCCGGAGATTATCAGAACAATCAGCGCAGTTACTGCAACCTGTATATCCACCTCCGGGTTCTTGAACATTTCGCCTTCCCCACCGGAGGATACAAGAACCTTATTGAGCATTTCGAGCAGGAACACGCCAAGCACCAGGCCAAAACTGCCAGCAATGATTGTAAGGGTTACCGACTCGGTTATAACCTGTGAAACAATTCTCCAGGGAGTTGCCCCAAGAGCGCGCTGCACGCCGATCTCCCGGGTTCTTTCCTTAATGATGATAAGCATGATGTTGCTGACCCCGATTACCCCGGCCAATAGGGTTCCCGTGCCCACGATCCATATGAGGATTCGGATCCCGAGAAACAGACCGTTCATTTTTTTGAACTCCTTCTCCAGGTTGAAATGTCCGAAAGCCTGCTCGTCGTCCGGGGCAATATGGTTTCGCTCGGCCAGCAGCTTCATGCATTTCTCCTCAACCACCGATGCCGATTTGTTGGGCATGGCTGTTACCAGGAAGTAGTGGACCGCATCGCCCATATTGTAGCTAACCTGCATTGTGGTAAACGGTATAAAGATCGACTTCTCTTTGTCTCCCCCGAAATTCATGTTTCTGTTTTTGGGTTCAAAAACCCCAACTACCTGGTAATACACTCCATTAATACGGAGGTACTCGCCAAGTACCGGCTCGCCCGGCTTGAACATCTCATCCCTGACACGATTACCGATTACAGCTACTTTCCGTTTGTTCTGGAGGTCGATTTCATTAATGAACCTACCCTCCAGAATGTTTACCGGGTCGATTTTGTTGATCGCGGGATAATCCCCTGTAATACTGTAAGCCCCGGTTTTAAGTCCGTAAACAACATTGTTGGTATTATCTCCTCCCCAGAGCTGAAGTCGAGGGGCCAGCTGGTCGATCTCAGGAATGTTTTTAAGCAATGCTTCCATATCGGAGGAGTGGAAATTCCAGAATCGACCCCTGGGGAAACCTTTGTAGGGGACGGTTGTCTGCCGGGTAAACATAATAGCGCTGTTGGTTGCGAAATCGCCCATGCCTCCCATGACGGCATTCCGCAAGCCATTTCCCGACCCAAGCATAATGATGAGCATGAAAATCCCCCAGAACACGCCAAAAGCGGTAAAGAACGTCCGCAGCTTATTGCTTTTAAGCGAACTATAGATTTCCTGCCATTTATCCCTGTCGAACATATTAGTTCTTATAAATATTTATTCATCGTGCAACGCAATTACAGGTCGGATTCCAGCTGCTCTGAGGGCAGGGTACAAACCCGCCAGCACACCGGCGATCACCAATACAAGGGTAGCGCCCACGGCAATTAGGAAGTCGACCTCCGGGTTTCTGAAAAACTCGCTGGGCGGCATAAAGGCATTGACAGCCTCCAACAGGCCTATTCCGCTTACAAGCCCTATATACCCTGCAAACGACGTGATAATTACCGATTCAAAGATGATTAGGAAAACCACCGACCACGGGGTTGCGCCAATGGCCTTGCGGATGCCGATCTCTTTGGTACGCTCGTTCACCACTATGATCATGATGTTGCTGACCCCAACCACTCCCGCGATGATGGTGAAGATCCCGATAACAGCCACAAAGAGCTTTATCCCCATAAACATGTTCTGAAACTGCTTGAACTCCCGCAGGGTGTTGCCAATGTAAAGTGCCCCTGTATCCTCGCTGTTGAAACGGTGGCGCTTGGCCATCTTAGTGCGAATGGTTTGTTCCAGCACTTCGCTCTCCTTTGCTGAAAGATTGGTTGTGATGGTAAGGTTGTTAATCCGGTTTCCCCCGTTAAAAATCATTTGTGTAGTGGAGATGGGCAGGTAAATCCGCTGCTGGTCCCGGTCGCTTCGGTCACTGAAAATCCCCACCACCTGGAAAGGCACCCCGTTTACCTTGATATGCTCTCCCAAAGGGTTCTCCCCGTTTTTAAAAAGGGCTTCCTTAACGGGAATGCCGATGATGGCGACCTTCCTGAATTTCTGGATATCGACCTGATTCAGCATCCTTCCCTCCTCGATTATGATTTTCTCGATGGCCTGCATATCGGGATGCACACAGATAAGGTCGAAGGAGCCGAAGTTTTTCTTGTAGGAGATGATTCGGTTTTGCCAGATATAAAACCGGGCCGACACCTCTTCAACGCCCGGGATGTTGTTTTTTACGAAGTCATAATCTTCGTTGGTGAAGGTAATCCTACGGCCCGGCTTCATCCCCTGTCCGGCCATGGTTGTGGCACCGGGGTGCAGCCAGAGGGTGTTGGTGGCATCGGCTTTAAACTGATATTCGACACCGTTCTGGAGCCCGTTTCCCGCTCCGAGCAGAATGATGAGCATAAAAATCCCCCAGGCCACGCTGAAACCGGTTAGGAAAGTGCGAAGCTTGTTCTTTCGGATGGTTGCAAAAATCTCCTGCCATTTGTCCAGATCAAACATTGGGACGTTTTAAATTGAAGTTGCTTTTTCCTTTTTATCCAGGAGTATATCCTCCTCGATCACCCCGTCTTTTATGCGAATGATACGGTCGGTGAGCATGGAGATATCGTGCTCGTGGGTCACGATGATAACGGTGATGCCCTCATGGTTTACTTCCCTCAGCAAGTCCATTACCTCGAAGGAAGTCTGGGAGTCGAGGGCCCCTGTGGGTTCGTCGGCAAGTATAACTTTGGGTTTGGCAATCAGGGCGCGGGCAATTGCCACACGCTGTTTCTGTCCGCCTGACATTTCGCTCGGGAGATGTTCGGCCCATTCCCGCAGGCCTACCTTTTCGAGGTATTCCATGGCGATGATATTTCGTTTTTTACGGCTGACACCTTGATAATAGAGTGGAAGGGCCACATTCTCAAGGGCGTTTTTAAAAGCGATGAGGTTGAAACTCTGGAACACGAATCCGAGGGTTTTGTTTCTGAGCCTGGCCGCCTGGGTTTCGTTCAGGCCGCGGATAAGCCTTCCTTCCAGATAAAACTCTCCCTCGTCGTAATTGTCGAGGATGCCGAGAACGTTTAGCAATGTGGATTTCCCCGAGCCGGAAGAGCCCATTATGGAAATCATTTCGCCCGCGCGGATATCCATGTCAACACCCTTGAGCACATGAAGGCTGTTCTGGCCGATATAGTAGGTCTTGTGAATATTTTTGAGTTGTATCATCAGAGCGGATTTATAGGGGAATTTCGACAATAACAGTGCCAATGTTTATCCCTTGCTTCAGAAAGTCACGCTTTATAACGTAGGCAGGACAAATTTAATTATTGCGGGGGAAGGAAAAAAATATTTTTTTTGGCTTTCAGGGGTAATAGCGGCTAAAACCTCCACCCTGGCATTAAACTGACAACAAAGCCAACCCTGCTTTTGGAGAGAACCGAAAATAAAACGCAAATTATTTGGTGGACTCATTTTAAATCATTTATCTTTGTGAGCGAACATTCACTTACCTGACATTTATTGCGATGAACAACGATTTGACCGGACGGCAACAGGAGATTATTAACGTTTCATTGGAATTGATTGCGGAAGGCGGGATTCAATCCCTGACCATTAAAAATATTGCAAAGCGAGTTGGTTTTGCTGAGTCGGCTATTTATCGCCATTATGAAAACAAAATTCAAATTCTGCTGGCCATTTTGGATTTCTTCAAAGCCAATTCAGAACGTATTTTTACCAGCCCTGCAATTTTAAGCGGGAACGCCCTCGAGAAAATCGAAATACTGTTTCAAAGTCATTTCAAGAAATTTTCAGACTCGCCCTCCCTGGTTGCGGTTATTTTTTCGGAGGAGATCTTCCGGAACGAACCGGAACTGTCGCAAAAAGTGAAGGAGATAATGGATAACAATATCATGAATCTTAAGTTGATTCTTGAAAAGGGTCAAAAAAACGGGGAAATCAGGCCGGATATCGAGGCAGCTCATTT
This sequence comes from Chitinophaga pinensis, assembly GCA_945863035.1. Taxonomy (GTDB): domain Bacteria; phylum Bacteroidota; class Bacteroidia; order Bacteroidales; genus JACJXF01. Next base: position 19,967 of record CAMAZH010000052.1, read on the forward strand.
GTCGGTCATTATCATGGGCTCGCTCCGAATGTTTGTCAAGCAATGGCACATGTCGGATTTCCGTTTCAATATTACGGAAGAAGGCTGCGGACTAATCAACTCCATTAAAGTACTGCTCAAATCATAAAAGATGAAACCCACATGTTTCGCAAAACGCAAACGCTTATGAATACTAAAAAAAATTTCCCCGTAATGTTAGTGAATATTCACCCGCGCAAATGGATTATCCTGACAATTTTGCTCCTCCTGGCAGTGTCAAACGGAAACGCCCAAACCTGGACCCTGCAGCAGTGTATCGACTCGGCGCAGACTCACAATAAAAGTCTTATGATTGGCAGCAACAATATCGCGATAGGCGAACTAAAGCAAAAAGAGGCACAGGCAAATCTCATCCCCAGGGTAAACCTTGCCGGCGATTACAAATACTTCATCGATTTGCCCTACCAGCTTATGCCGATGTCGGCTTTCGGAGGGCCTGAGGGACAGTTCAAAGAAACGCAATTCGGGGTGCCTCACAACATGAGCGCTTCCATTCAGGTGGCCCTCCCGATCTATAATCCTCAACTTTACGGGGGGATAAAAGCCACAAAAATAGCCGCCGAAATAGCACAACTGCAATACAGAAAGACCGAAGAACAGGTGTTTTTCGATATCTCCAACCTGTATTACAATGTTCAGATATTGCAGCACCAGCTGGCATTTATCGACAGCAACCTCAGCAATACCGCCAGGCTGTTGGGGAATCTCCAACTCTTAAAGGAACAGCTGATGGTTAAAGGAACAGATGTGAGCAAGGTGGAATTGCAAAACGAACAGTTAAGCACGCAGCGGGAAACGGTATCCAATACAATTGAACAGGTATTGAACGCTTTGAAATTCTCGATCGGGGTCTCCACAGATGAAATTATCCAGGTTGAATCGCTGGTTCAGTCGGATCAGCTGAAAGAATATGCAAGTAACCCCACTCTTGACATTCAGTTGACTCAGCTGCAAAACAGGTTTCTGCTGAGCGAGTTGAGCACCCTGAGAAACTCGAGGCTTCCCTCGCTTTCCTTATATGGGAGTTATGGGCAAACCGGATTCGGCTACAACGAAAAGCCCAACGACTTTCTGAAATTCTTTCCGGCAAGTTTTGTGGGTGTGCAGCTCTCTTATCCAATTTTTAACGGCACGGTTACCCACCGGAAAATAAACCAGAAAAAGCTGGAGCTGCGAAACAATGAGCTGCAAATAAACCTGGTTACCGAACAGAATGCCATGCTGATTGAAAATGCAAAGCGGCAAAGAAATCTGGCGCGGAAAACCATTTCCAACTCCTTGTCGCAAATTAATCTTGCTAACATAATTTACGAGCAAACCCTTCTTCAGCAGCAGGAAGGCACGGCCAACCTAAGCGATGTTTTATTGGCCGACACCGCAGTTCGGGAGGCTCAGCAAACCCATTTAAGATCTATTGTTGACTATTTGAAATCGGATTTGGAATTAAAAAAATTAACAGGGAATATCCCATCACAAAATTAAAATCAGAAACTCATGAAAAAGATTATTTATATCGCTCTGGCCCTGGCATTGGTAGTCCTTACCGTTCTCCGTCTGAAAAGCAACAAAGAGACCACCCTGAAGAGAGTCTTCCAATACGACAAGAATAGCGCTATTAGTGTTCAGGTCGACACAATCCGACAGAAACGCATAGATGCACAATATACCTATCCCGGATCATTTGAGCCAAACAAGGAAACGAAAATCAGTGCGGAGATCCAGGGGAAGATCAATTCGGTGCTTGTAGATATTGGCAGCAGCGTAAAAGCCGGCCAATCGCTGATACAGTTGGATAACTCCCTGCTGAAATTGCAGCTTCAATCGATTGAAGTACAGATTGAGGGCCTGCAGGCCGATGTGAAACGCTACTCCGTTTTAGCCAAGGCCGACGCCATCCAAGGGGTGCAGCTCGAAAAAGCTGAACTTGGACTCAAGTCGGCAGAGGTTCAAAAGGCGACCTTGCTGGAACAAATTAACAAGACCTCCATCAAAGCGCCTTTCATTGGCATTGTAACCGCAAAGATGACCGAGGAGGGAGCCTTTGCCGCGCCCGGAATGCCCCTGCTGCAGATTACCGACATCTCCAGGCTCAAATTCACAATTAACATTCCCGATAAGGATCTCGATCGCTTCACTATGGGTGAAAAACACAGGTTGACGGCCGACGCCTTGCCTCAAATCGATCTAACAGCCGAGGTTTCCATGATCGGAAGCAAAGCAAACATGGGAAACAGCTATCCGGTTCAACTAAGTGTTGGAAACACCCCTGAGTTGAAGATCAAATCAGGCATGTCGGGACTCGTGACCATTACAAACGGAAATAGTGACAAGCACATCTATATAGCCGCATCGAGCATTGTGGGAACGAACATTAAGCCACAGGTTTATCTGATTACCAATGGTAAAGCCAATCTGAAAAACATCACGGTCTCCGAAAGATTTGAGAATAAGGTAGTGGTCTCTGAGGGATTGGAAGAAGGAGATTTGATTGCAACCACAGGTTTCATCAATCTTTTTGACGGTGCTAATGTAACTATCAAATAAAACAGCGATATGAATATTACTGAAATTGCCATAAAACGCCCATCCCTGATTATTGTTTTGTTCAGCGTGTTTACCCTGCTGGGTATCATTGGCTATAAAAACCTGAGTTACGAGCTTCTACCGGATTTTAACCAGCCTGTGGTGGTGATCCGAACCATTTATCCCGGTGCTGAGCCGCAGGAGGTTGAGACCTCTGTATCGCGAAAAATCGAGGACGCCCTGTCGAATCTCGAGGGAGTCGACTATCTTGAAACCAAGTCGATGCCAAATGCCTCGGTAATTATTGCCAACCTGAAATATGGCACCAATGTCGACAAAGCCATGCAGGACGCACAGCGTTACATCGACAACATTCGAAAAGACTTGCCGGCCGATATTGAAAGTCCGGTGATGAGCAAGGTCTCGCCCAACGATTTGCCGATTATATCCATCAGCGCAACCAGCAACTTGCCCGGGACGGAATTCTATCAGAAAATGAAGGACGATTTCCTGCCTCAAATCCAGCAATTAAAAGGGGTAGCTGAGATAACCCTCCTGGGGGGCGAAGAGCGCGAGATCCAGGTAAAAGTGAATCAGGACAAACTGGTGTACTACAAGCTTTCCTTAAGTCAGGTAGTAGAAGCCATTAACCGCTCGGGCATTGACCTTCCCTCGGGAAAAGTACAGACCCGGTCGGAGAACAACGCTGTGCGCGTTACCGGCAAGTTCAACACCGTCGACGACATCATGAATGTGCAGGTAGCCATGCCCTTCCCCAACAGTCCGGTTTATGTTAAAGATGTTGCCAACATTGTAGACGGGGTTAAGGAAATTGCCTCGGTAAGTCGCTACAACGGGGTAAACGGCATAGGCCTGATGCTCAAAAAACAAGGCGACGCAAATGCGGTGGATGTCTCGGGACTCGTAAGGGCGAAGCTCAGGGCCATTGAGGACCAGAATAAAAGCGCAGATGTGAAGTTTATCATTGCCGACGATTCAACCGATAAAACGATAGCAGCCGTGAATTCTGTTGTTTTCGATTTGTTTTTGGCCGTTTTGCTCGTCTCCCTCGTAATGCTCCTGTTCCTGCGGAGTTACCGCAACTCCCTTATCGTTCTGATCTCTATCCCAACCTCCCTCGTAACAGCCTTTGCAGTAATGTGGCTTTTGGGTTACACCCTGAATCTGATGACCCTGCTAGCCATGTCGTTAATTATAGGGATATTGGTCGACGATGCGATCGTAGTACTTGAAAATATACAACGTCACCTTGACAAAGGAAAAGAAAAACGGACAGCAGCGATGGATGGCCGAATGGAAATCGGGTTCTCAGCACTCTCCATAACCCTTGTGGATGTGGTGGTTTTCCTTCCCATTCTGTTTCTCCAGGTTTTTGTTGGGGATATGCTTAAGCAGTTTGCCGTTGTGGTAATCACCTCCACCCTCACCAGCTTGCTCGTAGGCTTTACCCTTACCCCCTGGCTGGCGTCGCGTATCGGCAAAAAAGAGGATCTGCAACCGACCAATTTAATCAACCGGTTTCTGCTTTGGTTCGAACACCAGCTTGAAGGCTTTATAAACGGGTACGGAAGGCAACTCGTTTGGGTGTTAAAGCATAAACTTGTTTTCGTGGGATTTGTACTGCTTCTTTTCGCAATGACTTTGGGAATGATGAAGCAAGGCATCATCGGCAAAGAGATGATGTCGACCGGGGACCAGGGGAAATTCAGGCTGAATCTGGAGTTCGACAAAACAATAACTGTTCAGCAAAACAATATTATTTCCCAGGAGGTTGAAAACTTCATTATCCGGCAGCCCGAGGTTGCCACACTCTTCAGCAACATAGCCGGACCCAGCACCGGGATCGGGAGTCTTGGGGTTGGAGCGGCCAATATATCGGAGTTTACCATTCAGTTAAAACCCGAAGAAGAAAGGGCGATGGAGACAGAGGATTTCATGAAATACCTTCGTGCCGAGTTGGGGGCCCGGTTTCATGGCGTCAATTTCTCCATGGCCGTAGTGGGCTTGCTCCCCAAAGGGGCCCCCATAAAAATCACCCTGAGTGGGGCCGATCTTGATTTGGTAATGGCTACCTCCAGGGAATTGAAATCGATTATCGAAACGGTTCCGGGCGCCGATAATGTGAAACTGTCGGTTGAAGAAGGGAAACCCGAATACAAGGTCATTCCCGACAAAGACAAAATGCAGAGGCTTGGGCTGACGACAGCCTACGTGGGATTGAACCTGCGAAACGCTTTTACGGGAAACGACGCCTCTTCGCTAACC
>CAMAZH010000053.1 GCA_945863035.1 Chitinophaga pinensis
TCTTCCATAACGGTTTCCGGTGCTGCAAATGCAACTACTATTTCAACAAATGCAGGAACCCTGCAAATGAGTGCCGCGGTTCTGCCTGCTGATGCTTCGGATAAATCAGTTACATGGACCGTAACCAATGGTACAGGTGAAGCAACCATTAGTGCTGGCGGACTTCTGGCCGCTGTAATGAATGGGACGGTTATCGTTAAGGCTGTTGCAAAAGATGGAAGTGCTGTTGAAAACACTCTTGAGGTTACAATTTCCGGACAGACCGTAGGAATTAGCACCACAGGAAGCTTCGATATCGTATTCTATCCGAATCCTGTAGCGAATCAGTTGTGCATCGACAATGCTTCTGATATCTCTATGGTAACGATAAGCACCATAAACGGACAACAAATTGTACAGCAGAAGAATACTGATAGCTCGATTAAACTGAATGTCAGTGCATACAAGTCCGGATTATATATTCTAAAAACCACTTCGGTGTCAGGGAAAATAAATGTGTTTAAATTTATTAAGGAATAATAGTTCTGTTTGATAATAAAAAGCTCCTGGTGGCCACTGAAAACGACTGCCGGGAGCTTTTGCAATTCAATATGATTAGAAATGAGATGTGATAGAAGAAATTTTGTAAAGGCTACTCTTGTCACAGGGGCAGGTGCAATATTTGTACCCGGCGTATTCGGAGGTATTGATGGAAAAGAAAAAAAACTATGAAGCATCACTTGTTTAGAAACAGTGCGATGAATAAGCACTTTCTGGATCTTGGGCTCGGGTTCAACTGGTTTGAACACCTAGGTTCCGGCGGGCATTATGCACGATGGATCAAATATCCACTCTCAGACAGCGTCTACCCGGATATTGAGGATACAGCAGGGTGGAAAGCAATAGAAAAGGGACTGGATGAACTGTCCCCCGGTTGGTTCCGGTTCGGAATGCCTCCCGATCCCCATGTCGATGAGAATGGAAACTTTTTAGGAGATACTGTCTACTTTAAGCACCTGGAATGGCTCAACAGCTGGGCAGTTAAAAATGACCGTACCATCATGCTGGACATGTTCTTAATGCCCCGGTATTATGAGTTTCCTGTTCCAGAGGGATCAGAAGATCCCGGGAACAACATCGTGAATATGGCCGCTGCAAACAACCGCGCTTATGCGCGAAATTTCGTTGCCCCCATGATGGAATATGTGGTGAAGCATCTGAAATTGAAATCAGTCAGGTTATTTAACCCCATTAATGAGCCCATGGAATATGGTGTCTATCAGACTCCTGATAACAATCCGCCGGCAATGGCCCACTATGTTGAAATGTACAGGGAGATAAGGAATGCATTGGATGATGTCGACATTGATAGGGAGAGGATTGGTTTGATCGGGCTCGACTGTGGTGATCCGGCGAAGTTTACCCTTGAACAGCATGCCCTTGGTGTGGATATTGATCCATATGTTGAGGCCTATTCCGTTCACCATTACAACCTTCGCCAAGATCACCTGCCACCATTGAACCTTCCTGATACCGGTCCGCATTATTTTGCAAAAGGAATGAATGTGATTATTGAGCATGATGACCGAAAATTCCTTGATTATACCCGTTCCCGCAAAAAGCCGCTTTGGGCACTCGAAATGGGAACCTTCTATTATGGAAAATTTGATACCCCCGAAGGCGTGGCAAGCCTTGATGCTACGATAACAGTGGCTGAGGGGATTATCCGGGCAATCAATGTAGGGATTACCTCACTTTGTATCTGGTCGCTGATGAATCCCAATACGGTCGACGGTCACTGGGCCGTAATGGGAGAGAAGAACGGGCAGCTGGAGAGATATAAATACCCTTTTGCTGTATACGGACTCCTGACCAATCATTTTGGTCCGGGTGACAGGGTCTTTCCACTTAGTATACCTGATGCCCCCGAGATATGCCATTTGCATGCTACAGCACTTGAAAATCCTGCAGGAGGAAGAAGTCTTCTGCTTGTTAATGATCATCATGAGCAAAATACCGAAGTGGTTTTTGAACTTCCGACCAGCTGGCCAAAGAACGGTAAGTATTATATCTCCATTGCCAACCGTTCGCTTCTGAATGATATTACAGGAGAGGTTTGTGCTGATCAAGGGCTCTTGCGACTGAATTGTCCGCCGCAGTCACTTATTGGGTTGAAATTTATTTCGTGAAAAAGTACCCCGGGGTTTTGGTAGCAGATAGGTTTTTGAAAGGACTTCAATAGGGATTGTTCATCCACTGGGGCCGCTTCGCGGCGACGGAATGTGATTGGAACGGCAAGGAAGACCATAGGTTAGCTACTTATTAGACTTCATGCGATAATAGAAGAATTAACCTTAATAACAGAGGCGACTAATTATGGAAAAAAAAATTTCAATAGGAGTTGACATTGGCGGAAGCCATATCAGTTCTGCTGCATATTGTGTGGAAGAAAAAAAAATTCTACCGCAAACGCATGCGGAGAGCAAGCTTGACAACAAGAAACCGGCTGATGAAATCATCTTAACCTGGGCAAAAACCATTTCCGAAACCATTGAAAAGGTCAAGCCTCAAGAAATCAGGGGTATTGGTTTCGCCATGCCCGGGCCTTTTAACTATATAGATGGTATTGCGCTTTTTCAGACTATGACCAATAAATTTGAGAATCTATACGGTGTAAATGTTGCCCGTGAAATTAGCAAAGCATTGGGACTTGGTGCAAATATTCCCGTTAGGTTTGTAAACGATGCTGCCGCTTTTGCTATTGGCGAAAGTATTGCAGGAAGTGCAGCCAGTTCCAGCCGTTTCCTGGCCATTACACTTGGAACCGGATTTGGCTCGACTTTTATAAAAGACCGTATCCCGGTCGTTTCGGGAGAAACGGTGCCACCTGAAGGTATGGTTTATCACCTGCCATTTGAAAAGAGTATTGCAGATGATTATTTTTCAACCCGTGGACTTTTGGGCAGATATTTTGAGCAGACGGGAGAACACTTGTCTGGAGTGAGGGAACTGGCAGAAAAAGCTCCTAATAATTCTGTGGCACAAGAACTCTTTAGTGATTTTGGGAAAAAACTCGGCATTTTTTTGAAACCCTGGATTCAGAAATTTGGTGTGGAGGTACTTGTGATGGGGGGAAATATTTCCAACGCGTTTCACCTGTTTGGTGACAGCTTGATGGAAGTTTATACTGAAAGTGGTATTTGTTTGAAGTTTAATATATCGGAGCTAAAGGAAGCGGCTTCGATAATTGGGGCTGCTTCCTTATCGGAGGATGATTATTATAACCAACTTAAGTCAATTCATTAACATATAATACGGTAAAAGTACATTCATGTCAACAAAAAATATTTCACTCCGTTTTGTGACCCCGGTCCTGATGTCATTTTTTGTAATGAGTTTCTGCGACCTGGTGGGTATAGGTGTTGACCGTGTGAAGCTTGATTTTTCACTCACCAATACGCTGGCACAACTGATCCCTTCAGCAGTGTTCCTTTGGTTTTTCATACTTTCTGTTCCGGTTGGTATTTTACAGGACAGGCTTGGAAAGCGAAATATACTGAATCTGGGTATGCTGATAACGGCAGTAGGTCTTTTTGTCCCTTTTGTTTATTATAGTTTTTCATCTGCACTGATTGCATTTGCCTTACTGGGTATCGGCAACACCATTGTTCAGGTGTCGGCAAATCCACTTCTGGTAGACGTTGTTCCGGCTGCCAGAAGGTCGAGCTTTTTAAGCTTGTCGCAATTTATTAAAGCAGTAGGATCAATGATTGCACCGCCGCTTGCCGGATGGACGGCTGCCCAATTTGGCGACTGGAAACTTATCTTTATCACTTTTGGTGTTGTTTCACTCCTTTCGGTATTGTGGCTGGCATTGACCCCTGTTGAGGAAGTGAAGATGTCGGGTGAACGGGCTACATTCGGTTCTTCATTCCGTCTGCTGCTGAATAGTTATATCCTTTTAATGGTTGTTGGAATTTTCCTTGTGGTAGGTATTGATGTAGGCATCAATGCATTTTCAGGTCAATATTTTTTAAGCAAATTCAATTCCGACCGGATGTTGGCAGAATCGGCCCGAAGCATCTATTTTTTTGGCAAAATGCTGGGAACCTTTGGAGGGGCAATAATGCTGGCAGTGCTTTCGTCGCGGAAGCTTTTTTTCTGGTCGGCAGTAACCGGGGTTTTATCGATTCTGCTGTTGCTGATTGCCCCTTCGGATAAAGCTGCAATAGTTATCGTTTTCATTATAGGCTTGGGTATTGCCAATATTTTTCCTCTGATTTTTTCCCTCACAGTGGAAAAATATCCACTGAGGGCTAACGAAATTTCAGGTTTAATGATCATGGCTGTAAGCGGGGGAGCTGTATTGCCCCCATTAATGGGATTAATAAGTGATGCAACAGGGAATGTTACATGGGGAATGATGGTGTTGCTGTTATCCGCGGCTTATCTGCTGTTTATTTCACATAACCACCAAAAGTCAGAACAGAAGAACTATAATAAATAAAGGAGCATACAGTTCCAACCTTAAATTAATCAAACAAACAACAACAATTTAATGAGCAGTAATAAATCAGATAATTTGCACGACTGGAGAAAAACAGACCAATACCTTATGCCTTCACTTCACGATGAGGTTGAAACAGGTGAATATGGCATCTATCCGACTTTTAAGGTAGAAGGCGGAAAAATATTTTTGGGTTTTAGTCATTTAGCTGAAGCTCTGGTTAAAGAGAAAGTGCTGATTATAGATGGTTATGTGGGAGTGTTTTTTGATGATTTTAAAAAGAATCTGGATGAAGCGTTTAATACCTTAGGAAGAAGAACTGCCTGGCTATCCGTAGATACGGCAATGAAAGATGAAGAAGAAATTAATCGCTTGGTAAAACCTTATTTAGGGGGAGATAATCCGCTTTTTGGGAAACGTACTGATTTGTCAATAGAGGACTTTTACAATGGTGATGTCCTGAGGCAGATTCATCCTGATCCTCATGCCGACATCTCCGTTATATATGGTCCGGGTGCATCTGTTTCCGGATGGAAAGGAAAACTGATCTATATCGATCTGCCCAAGAACGAACTTCAATTCAGGGCACGTGCCAACTCAATCAATAACCTTGGCTTACGAAGTTCCATCCCCTATAATCAAATGTACAAGCGGTATTATTTTGTCGATTGGGTGGTGCTTAACAGGCATAAACAAGAGATTCTAAAGGATATTGATATTGTGGTAGATGGTCAACGCCCCCTGGAACCGACATGGATGTGGGGTGTTCATTTGCGCGAATCGCTTACAAGAATGAGCAGAAGCACTTTTCGTGTGCGTCCGTGGTTTGAGCCCGGAGTGTGGGGTGGCCAGTGGGTAAAGAATAAAATCCGTGAATTGAATCCTGAAGTACCGAATTATGCCTGGTCGTTTGAGCTGATTGTACCTGAAAACGGAATTATTATACAGAGTGCAGGTTTAATGCTTGAAGTATCGTTTGATGTACTGATGTTCCAGGAATATAGAGCAATTCTGGGTGAACATGCAAGTGTTTTTGGTTTTGAATTCCCCATTCGGTTCGACTTTCTTGATACCTTCGATGGCGGTAATCTTTCAGTACAGGTGCATCCAAAACCTGAGTATGCCAGGAAACATTTTGGCGAAAATTTCACACAAGAGGAAACATACTATATTCTGGATGCAGCCGATGATGCCACCTGCTACATTGGATTTCAGGAAAATATTGATCCTCTGGAGTTTGAAAAAGATCTGAGAGACAGTTTTGAAAACAAACAGGCATTAGATATCACCAAACACGTACAAATACATCCATCTCATAAACACGACCTGTTTCTAATTCCTCCTGGCACCATACATGGTTCTGGTATTAATAATCTGGTGCTGGAGATAAGTACAACACCCTATATATTTACCTTTAAAATGTACGACTGGGTGCGACCGGACCTGAATGGCGATCTACGTACCTTAAACATTGACCGTGGAATGGAAAACCTTTGCTTTGATCGAAAAGGAAACTATGTGAAAGAAAAATTGATTTCGAAGCCCTGCTTGCTGAAGGAAGGTGTGAACTGGAAACTTTACCATTTACCTACACACGAAAAACACACATACGATGTGCACCGGTACCATTTTAAAAAAGAGATAAATGTAGAGACTTTCAATAAATGCCATGTGCTGTCATTGGTGGAAGGTACAGGAATTACTGTGGAAACGGCAGACGGAACACGACAGCGCTACAATTACGCGGAAACTTTTATGGTTCCGGCTGCTGCTGGCTACTATAAGATCATTAATGAAACAGACCAGGAAATTATGGTGGTAAAAGCATTTTTAAAGTAAACAATACTTCATGTATAACTTTTTGTCATGAACCATCCACAAAACACCATACATACGAAACCGTTATACCTGACCCGGTGCCTGCTTTACTGTACATTGGAAGGGTGGACGGTCCCTTTAGGTATAATAATGCTTAAACGCTGGATTATGAATGCAAATGTGGGATAGGGTTCTCTTTTGGCTGACAGCTGAAACAGCTGGCTTTCTATAATCTTTGCCATAGATACAGCAAAAGAATTTATGGATTTGTATTAAAAAAATTGTTATGAAAAAGATTTTTTTCGTTTTTCCGGTTGTTTTTATCAGTTTTGTTGCAGTATGTTCATCAGAAGAGCCAGGCAGGTCAGATGAGGCTGTCGGTAATTATTCCAGGATAGCAGCAGAGCTTCAGAAATATAATTTTGTTTTTGATGCCTTTCCCGACGAGGAGCTTCCATTTCTTATGGGGAACAGTGAAATGGGAGGACTCGCATCAAAATCCGGAACCGGTTTCCCGTTTATGTGGTTTGCGGATGTTTGGAAAAATCCTTCTTCCCGCACTTCACTATTGGGTTTTCAATTGTCAAATTCTGCAATTGAAAACACTATACCGGACAAATATTTCCAACAGCTTGACATTTCTTCCGGTATCCTCAATACAAGCTATTTATATGATGAGGGTTCCTACGAAAGCGAAATCTTTCTTTCAATGGACGATCTTCATCTGATGGTACTGAAAATAAAGAACACAGGGGAGAAACCATGCACATGGGAATTGCTTATCCCCGGAAAAACTGATGGGTTTAGGGTTAGCCGGATTCATAATAAAGGCCTTGAAGGAATCACCACAGATTCTCTTTTCAGAAAAAGTTTCTGGAATATTGAAAATCATAGGGCTGCTCCCCTTGACAGTTTCTTTACCAAAGTAAGGTGGTGTCTTACTTCCACGATACAAATCAATGAAAGTAAAGGGGATTTCGATATTACTCTGAATCCTAACGAATCAGCAGTTTTCACCTACCGTGTCTTTACCGGTTATGACCAAAATGAATATCTGCAACAGCCAGAGGCGGGTGGGATCAATGTCTCTGATTTCGAAATATTAAAAGACCTTAATACAGCGGCATGGAAGAAACAATATGATAATACTGCAGCTATCATTCTGCCTGAAGGAGATTACGCAAAACTTTTTTACCGGTCTATGTACATGCTTTTTGCCACATCGGGCAGCCGGCATTTTTTACCGGGGGAGACGCAGTTTGGAACTCTCCATCGCGATATCGGTCACCTGGCAGATAGATCCTTCTCAAATTGTCTTTGGGATATGAATCCCTTCACCTATGGGGCTGCGGGATGGTCGGCTATGGCATTTACCACTTTAGGCAACGAAAAGTTGGCCTTCAATATGCTTAATTGGTTTTATCAGCCCGAATCGTTGAAGAAGAATGTTACGAATATGTTCCCGGTTGGAAAATATACTCTTCATTTCAGAGGCGATACTGTTGGTAACTATCATTACCTGAAAGGGGATAATCCCAATGCAATGACTTTCGGGCATGAAAACAAAACAAACATGGAAAATTTCAACTGGTTCGGCGACGGATCCCATGTTGACTGGCAGATACATTACAATGCTTTCGTCTCTTCCATTTTTCATATGTATTCCAGCTTTTATCCTAATGATGAATTTTTGCATAGCACAACATATCCTTTACTAAAAGGATTGGCTGAATTTTGGAAGGAACTACTCAACTGGAATGATGAAATCAATGCCTATGTATTGCCGGGTCTTGTCTCCTTAACCGAGGATCTGGTGGCTGAGAATCCTCTTGATGCGGCCATTTCAGCCAAATGGAATCTTTTAATGGCAGCTGAATATGCACAGAGACTTGGGCTGGACAGGGAGTTAAGGGAAGAATGGCGAAGAATCGCCAACCTGATAAATATTCCCCAGAATGATAAATATTACCTTGAGTTTTTCAAAGATGATGGTCAGCGATCCGGTGGCGGATACCAGGGTATAAGAGGAATGGTTTATCTGGCTTATCCGGTAAAGGAAATCATTCCCTTGCTCGACAGAGAAAAAATAAGGCGAACACTTGATCGCACCTGGGAGCGCAACAACGCAGGGAAAAGCAGCAGTGATGCTGGTCATACGGTAGTGCTGGAGAAACCAGAACTTAATCTCGAGCAATTATCCGGGATGATAACTTTTGTTGCCAATTGGTTTGCCCTCGCCGAAGCCTATGCGGGAAGTGGCGACAATGCCTACGACGTTTCATCCTACTGTCTCACTAAACTTGACACTGCCGGCAACATACTCTTCGAAACCGACAATCTCAGACCCTATTACATGGATAGTTACGCTTCCTTTGTCATTGTTCCGCCTTCCATGCTTGTGCAATCAATGAATGATACCATAAAAGTTTTTCCTGCCGTGCCGGGGATATGGAAAGATATCAGCTTCTACGATTTGCCTGCTGAAAACGGCATTCGGGTTTCAGGCAAAATGACTGGCGGAGCAGTGGAATGGATAAAACTCCATAAAGAGGGGAAAGAAATTGCCATGAGCCGTGAAAAAACTAATTTTGAGGTAAAAATTAAAAATAACAGGGTAATTGTAAATCCAATAAAATGATGGGGAAGCAAAGTGAAATTGTTGACAAATAACTAATAGTAACAAAAAAAACACTGATAAAATGAGTATTCCCGGCATAAACAAAGCACTTGCATGCTTCCTTAGTATAATCTTGCCCCAGCTTTTGATTGCGCAAAAAATAAATCTCCTTGACTTACAGGAGAAAATTGAGTTTGAAAGAATAGAAGAACGTCCTTTTATTCCTTTAACTAACGGCACATTTTTCAGTGTTCTTGCCGCCAATCCTGCAGTGACAGAGTTTAAGGGACTTTTGTACTTTGTTTTTCGCGGACAGGATGAGAAAGGACACGATCAGATCGGTATGTGGACAACTCCCGCGCAAGGGGCCGACGGAATTAAGTGGGAAATTCATTATCCGTACCCGGTCATTCCTGTATCAATAGACAGCATGGCACCCGATAATAATCATATCCTTGACCCGGGTTTGCTAGTTATGCGGGATTCCTTGTTTGTATACTATACAGGAAAGTCTACTCATTCAGATCCTGAATACTCCATTTGCCTGTCTGTAATGGGAGAGAATAATACATTTGAGAAATCACAGTATAATCCGATTATCAGGGGAGCGATTGCTCCGGAGGTGATTTTATTTAATGGATTGATTTATATTTTCTATCAGCGATTGAATCCCGGCGGTTTTTGGGAAGTTTTTGTTTCTGAAAGTTCGGATGGTGTAAATTTCAATGTTGAGAATGAACGAAAAGTATTTGGTCCGTCAGGGATTGACGGGACATTCGACAGTTACAGCATCGCAACCGTTCGGATTTTCAGGGAAGGTGATTATTTCTACATGACCTATGCTGCCTGCAGCAAGTATATCGATTATCCTGAAAGTATAGGATTGGCAAGGAGCCCTGATCTGTTGGAATGGGAAAGATACCAGGGCAATCCGATTTTTACAAGAGGAGATGCGGGGTCATGGGATGAGGGTGCCGTGTGGTTTCCCACGGTAAGAAAATTTGGCGACAGCTATGTAATGTGGTACGAGGGGGCAGGTACAGGCTTAGGGACTGGTGGAAGGAAGGCGCGAAAAGCTTCGCGTTTGGCCAGGGATCATAATTACGGAGGTTATCTGTCTACCTCATTTTCTCAGATAGGCATTGCGATTTTTGAAGGCAATATAATTAAAATGTTTGATAAGGATTGAATACACTAGTTTCTGCTCTCTCAATCAGAAAAGCAGAATCATTTATTTTGCTGAGGTGATCTTATGATGTAAACCATATAAAAAGATGAAAAAAATCCATTTATCGATTGTCTTGCCGTTTATATTTTCTTTAAGTACTGTAGCACAGGTGTTTAATATTTTAGATTATGGTGCCATCCCTGATAATAAAACAATAAATACACAATTCATACAAGCCGCCGTCGATTCGTGCGCTATTTCCGGTGGAGGAACTGTTTATGTGCCGGCCGGAGTGTTTGTCACCGGAACATTTGGTCTGAAATCAAATGTAAACCTATTTCTTAGTAGTGGTGCCGAGCTGAAGGGGAGCAGTAATATCGATGATTATAAGATTTTTCGGGCACCCGGTCAAATTCCTGTTCATTACGGTATTATTTATACTCATAAGGCAGACAATGCTTCAATAACCGGACCGGGGATCATTAACGGAAATGAAGAGGCATTTTTTAAGTGGGATACTCCAAAGGTACTCGAGTGGGGGGGGGCACGCTATACGCGTCAGGGAGAGAATTTCCGGACTGTCAGGGAAGGATTTGGTGACGGTCCCATTGAACCACTTGAGCGCCCGATGCAAATGATCATCTTTTCTGAATGTACCAATATACTGGTAAGGGATGTGCAATTGCTCAAATCAACATTCTGGACAATTCATTTTAGCGATTGCGATGGAGTAATTATTTCAGGAGTGAGGATAATGACAAGCTTACTGACTCCAAATAGTGATGGAATTGATATAACTTCGAGCAGCAATGTGATAGTTTCTGATTGCGATATCAGGACAGGTGATGATGCCATTGCCATTACGGGCTATGCATATGTTGGTGAACTACCCGGATTCCATCGTATACTTCGTGCCTC
This sequence comes from Chitinophaga pinensis, assembly GCA_945863035.1. Lineage (GTDB taxonomy): Bacteria > Bacteroidota > Bacteroidia > Bacteroidales > JACJXF01. The sequence goes on from CAMAZH010000053.1 coordinate 11,008, forward strand.
TGAAAATATTACCATCACAAACTGTAATCTGCAGTCACGTTCCTCAGGCATCAGAATCGGTTTCATCGACCAGAATACCGTCCGCAACATTCATATAAGCAATGTAAACATCACCAACTCCCATCGAGGAATTGGCATATTCACAAGGAAGGAGGGGTCTCTTGAGAATATTACAGTTTCCCAGGTTACTATCGAAACACGCCTGCATACCGGCGACTGGTGGGGAAACGGCGAACCCATCCATATTTCTGCAGTGCGTGAAAGCCCGGATTCGATCCTTGGTCATATTAAGAATGTTACTTTCAGGGATATTACTTGTTACAGTGAAAACGGTATCATTATTTATGGTGGAAGGGATGCTGTAATTGAAGATATCAGGTTCTACAATCTGAGATTCAGGATGCTAAACAGTAAGATGAACGATGTTGGAGGAGGCAATATTGATCTTCGGGGCGCATTTATTGAAAAGCAATTATTCTCAGCCGATATTTCTGCTTTTTATGCGCAGTATGTTGAGCGTCTTTCGCTTGATGATGTTGTTATCGCGTGGGATAATGTAAAAGAGGATTATTTCAGACATGGAATTCATATAGTTAATTCATCTAAAGTTTGGCTGACTGGTATTGAGGCAGCTTCTTCTCCATCAAATCCCGGGCTTAAGCCAGTTATGCTTGAGAATGTTAAAAAACTCAGGATTGATATGAATAAGAAGTTGTATACAGTTAAATAAAATACACTTGGCGAATTTACCTATCTGTTAATCACAAGTAATTATAGGTTGAAGGAATGATTTGAAAAGTAATTCGTGACAGTGAAGAGGTGGGCCAGTTACAAAATTCAATAAATCAGAAAAGCATGATTATGACCTGTATTAAGAACCCATTTTCATCCTTGCTGGGGCTTTCAGCAGCTGTGCTCTCCCAGGCAGTTGTAGGACAATCTCCTGCCCAAATCCCTAATGTTATAATAATTCTGACCGACGACATCGGCTATGGCGATATCGGCTGCTATGGTGCCGAGCTGGTGAAAACACCAAATATCGATCGGCTTGCAGCAGAGGGGATCAGGTTCACCAATGCATACGCACCCGCCTCAACCTGCACGCCTACAAGGTACTCACTGCTTACAGGGAAATATGCATGGCGGACCAGTTTAGGCGTAATGAACGGTGATGCCCCCATGAGTATAAAACCAGGTGCATTAACTATGCCTGCTCTGTTTAAGCAGGCAGGTTACAAAACCGGATGTGTTGGGAAATGGCACTTGGGCCTGGGAGAGGGCCGCACCAATTATAATCGTTTGATCGAACCCGGGCTGAAAGGTGTAGGATTCGAGTATTCATTTATTATTCCTGCAACAAACGACAGGGTACCCTGTGTTTTTTTAGAAAATGACATGGTAGTTGGGCTGGATCCAAATGATCCGATAGAATTATGCTATGAAAAAAAGGTGGGTAACCGGCCTACCGGCCAGGATAATCCTGAATTGCTTAAACTCGCTTACCTGAATGGACACGACCATACCATTATAAACGGAATTAGCCGGATCGGTTATATGTCTGGTGGAACTGATGCCTTGTGGGTTGATGAAACAATCTCGGATACCCTTACCGCTAAAGCGGTTGAATTCATAAGAAAAAATGCGCAGGATCCTTTCTTTCTTTACTTCACACCTGTTAATATACATGAACCACGAACCCCCGGATCACGGTTTGTTGGAAGCAGTAGTGCCGGTGTGTATGGCGACTTTATCCAGGAATTGGACTGGTCGGTAGGTGAATTGTTGAAGGTATTGGAGGAAACCGGTCTGAATAATAATACATGGATAATTTTTACTAGTGATAACGGACCGGAAGTGGCTGAAGGATATCGTGACGGAGCACTTGAAAATCTCAATGGGCATGATCCGAAAGCGGGCCTGAGAGGCGGGAAATACACCCTCTTCGAAGCCGGAACCAAAATGCCATTTATCTCATGGTGGCCCCAGGAAATAAAACCGGGAGTCTCAAATGCTCCTTTTGGATTTATCGATTTGTTTGCTTCCTTTTCAAATTTCTTGAAAAATGATTTGAAATACTCAGGTACTTATGATAGTAGAGACGCTCTGGAAGTACTACAGGGCAAAAAGAATCAGACGGCCCATAACGAGGTGCTGATCCAGGATAACGCTGGGAATATTGCCATCAGACTTGGAAAATGGAAGTATATTCCTGCAGTAAGCAATTTTGGCCAGGATCAGGATTATCTCTTTAATTTGAAGAAGGACGTGTATGAAACTGAAAACCTCATTGAAAGGAACGTGAAAATGGGGGAGAAGCTTAAGGGTCGAATACATGCAATTACAGCACCCTGGAAATATTAGAGGCAAATTTGATTTTAGGTTTGAAATAATTCGCTTCAAATACAAAATATTCCATCACCCGAAGAACATTTGTGTCACAATCCCGAACAAAAGCACAACAGACGTCGGAATAATAAACAATCCTCACGTAAAAAGTAAAATTTAGTCAAAACAATGCCAACCAAGTTAATTGAACTAAATAATAACTATTATTTTTAAATATTTAAACCCCAAGCGAAGCAAGTGAAATAACATTTATTCCATCAGCCCGTGTGTAGCTTATTCCTGTACCTGTAATAATATTCAAGGATTGAGGTGCCTGTGTTTTTGTTGTATCAATTACACCGGCAAATTTATTTAGATTGGTGGTGGCGATGTCAATTTGTCCCGTTCCGAGTTTGATTTCAAAGGCAGCATATTCACCAGAATATTTTTGTACGATTGCATCAACTTCCAGACTGGAAGAATCGCGGTAATGATATACTTTTGCATCATTTGCCTGCGCATAAACGCGAAGCTCATGTGTGGCAAGCGACTCAAAAAGAAAGCCAGTGAATTTCAGGTCGGAAAGTAATGATTTTTTATCTGCGCCGAGTGCGGCTACAGCAAGTGAGACATCTGTAAAATGACGTTTAGGTGCTTTTCTGAGCAGAGCAGAAGAACGTAAATGTGTATTCCATGCTGGTTGATTTTCAATAATCATCAGACGTTCGAGCGCATCGAGATAATCGTAGATAGTCGGGCGTGAAACAGTGACACTGTCTTTTTCAAAGATGTCGGTTTCTATCGAAACAGTTTCAACTGTTGTGGCAGTATTTCTTGCCAGCGACCGAAGCAGATTGCGTACTTTGGCAGGGTCGCGTTTCACATTTGAAACACGGCTCATATCTGCATCGGCAAGCAAATCAATATATGCGCGATTTAATTCAGTAGCCTGACTAATACTTTTATTTATCAATCCGGGGAAACCACCGGTTATAATTTTCTCAATAATAAATTCCAAATCATTTCCTTCATCGTAAACATCAACCTTGCCACCTTCTAAAAGAGCTTTCAAACTTATTTTTCCTGTCGAATGTCCTAATTCCTGCCAGCTCATCGTGCGCATATCGAGTATTGTAAACCTTCCTGCACCGGAGTGTTTCTTTGCGTTTTCGTCTGGATTTGCCGAACCGGTAAGAATGAATTGTGCAGGTAAAGCACGTTTATCAACTTCGTGGCGGATAAGATTCCAAAGTTTGGGCTGTTCCTGCCATTCGTCTATCAGTCGGGGCGGATTACCAAGCAAAAGGCGGTTCGGCGAGGTGTCCATCAGCAGGGGTACTTGTGGGTCGGTATCTACTTCCAAAATACTTTTTGCAAATTGCTTTGAAGATTCTGTTTTTCCGCACGCTTTGGCTCCGCGAATCAATACAGCTCCTGCTGCCTGTAATTTGCGTTGAAGCTCTGTGTCGGTTATTCGATTTATGTATGCCACAATTAGTTGGTAATTAATAGGTGTAATCAACTTTATCGCAAAGATATAAAAGATATTTTACAAATTGATAGCATTATAATTTACAAAATATTAGATATGTAATTTACAAATTATATGATATTTAATTTACATATTATTAATCACTATTGACCGAAAAAACTCAAAATTTGCCAAAAACCATTTCGGTTCGCATGCCCGCGGCAGCTCTTCGCATCTTCACAATGGCTTGCACCGCGTTCATTACGATACTCCCCTGAGAGACGAATATAAATCCTACCGGGTGTTTGTTGATCTAATGGCGTCGCATAAGCTGGGCGGCAAAACACTATTTTTGGTTTTTTAAGTGGGATACCTGGATTTTCCAAGGTAAAGAACATTTGTGTCACAATCCCGAACAAAAGCACAACACGAAACAAGACTTTTAAAATACTTTTGTTTGGGGAAAATATAAAAAAAATCAAAAATGAATCAGTCACGCAATATTTTAATCGCAGTCTTTTTCCTTTTCAGTTCCTTACATCTTCATGCTCAGATCCTTTCATCGGAGTTATTAAACAATGAAGTGTTCCGGTATCAAAAAGCGGAATGGAAAGTGGTATTGAAAGCATCATGGGATAATCCTTATGTATATTCGGATATCGCCCTGGATATGAAGCTTACTTCCCCTTCAGGAAAACAGATTGTCTTGCCCTGTTTCTACGAATCGGGCGAAAGTCTCAAAGAGTCGGGCTGGAAAGCTCGGTTTGCTGCACGCGAATCCGGGGTGTATTCCTATCAGTTCGAACTGAAAAAAAAGGGTAAAGTTGTTTACTCAAGTCCAAAAGCCAATTTCAAGGTAAAGGAGTCAGAATCCAAAGGCTTTTTGTCTGTTAACGATTTGTGGACTTTACGATACGACAACGGTGAACTGTTCCGTGGGATTGGTGAAAATATCTGCTGGGAGTCGCGCGATGAAGACGACTCGAAGTACTTCGAAGGCCTTCATGAAGACAAGCGTTTTAATTACAATTACATGCTCGAAAAGCTGGCAGCGAACGATGGCAATTTCTTCCGCACATGGATGATCTATTGGAATCTGCCGGTAGATTGGAAAACGGTCAGGAACAACAGCCGCTACCGGAACACTGAATCCCCATACAACGAAAGCGGAATGAAACGTATGGATGAGCTGGTTGAGCTGTGCGATTCTCTGGGGATTCATATGATGCTTGCCTTGGAGAGTCACGTGGGTTATATGGGAGGCGGATGGGAAATCAGTAACTATAACATCGCCAACGGGGGCACGGCAAAAACACCCTATGATTTTTTCACCCTGCCTGAGGCTAAGCAGCAATATAAGAACAAATTAAGGCTTATGGTGGCCCGGTATGGCTACAGCCCGGCTATTGGGGCATGGGAGTTTTTCAATGAAATAGATAACGCCATGTTTAACGGGAAACCCGAAGACCAGATACCCGCTTCGGCCATTACCGCCTGGCACGATGAGATGAGTACCTTCCTCAAAAGTGTTGACCCTTACCAACATATTGTGACTACCAGCGTTTCGCACCGGGATGTTGAGGGAATGAACGACCTGAAAAACATCGACATCAATCAACGTCATATTTATAAAAACACTTCGGGAATTCCGAAAACCATACTCGACTACACGCAAAAGCACAACAAACCCTACGTTATTGGCGAATCGGGTTACGAATGGGACTGGAGCAAAAACTTCAACGATTTCGCCGGAGAAATGGATGCCGATTTCAAACGGGCCCTTTGGCTGGGATTGTTTAACCCTACTCCCATTTTACCCATGTCGTGGTGGTGGGAATTCTTTGAAAACCGTGGAATGATGAGCTTTTTTAAGCAGGTAAGTGAAATCAACCGAAGTATGCTCGAAGCCGGCAAAGGAAAATTCGAATTGCTCAATCTTGAGTCGCTTCAACCGGGGATTGACGTATATTCTGTTCGTTGCGGTGAAACGGTTTATATATATGTCCATAATTCCGCTTCCAGCCCTGCAGATATCCATATCAGCGGTGTCGATGCTGAAAACATCCAAGGGGAGTTGAGCCTTTTTGATTGTGATGCGGGAACGTACATTTTCCCAAGGTACAAGCGTATGACAGACAATAGCATACAAATCGAGCAAGTAAAACTTAAGGGCGGGGGAAATCTGGTTTTAATCTGGGCAGCCCAACCGACCGCCACTATTCAACCGAAGGTTTCGGATCCTGCCGAATGGCCCATCATCACCCGCAAAGGGGATCAGTTGATGGAAGGCGATAAGGTATTCCGCTTTCTGGGCCTGGCGGCTCCGAATATCCAACAGAATGAATCGCAAATCCGCGTTGACCGCACCAACCGCTTCCCCGACGAATATGAAATCAGAGATATTCTCGACGGAATTCGTCGTATGGGTGGGAGAGCAACAAGGACCTTTTCGCTGTCGGTTTACTCCCCCGATGATAAAGACATGCCGGTTTATATTTCGGGTTGGAGGCAGTATAACGAAGAAGCTTTTCAGTGTCTCGACCGGGTTATAGCCCTTAGTCATGAATATGATGTTCGCCTTATCATTCCCTTTATTGCTTCACAGACCTTCGCCGGAATACGCGGCGTTGATGAATTCTCGGCTATTGCAGGAAAGCCCAAAGGGGCCTTCTGGACCGATCCGGAGCAAAAAGCCGATTTCAGGCATTTTCTCGACTTTGTTCTGAACCGAAAAAATACTGTAAACGGTATTTTGTATAAAAACGACCCCGCAATTCTGGCATGGCAGTTAGGCAATGAGTTTGGTAGTTATCCCGGCGATCGCGGTCTTAAATATGATGATTGGTCCCCAAAAATTCTCGCATGGAGTCTCGAGATGGCAGCCTACATCAAGAAAGTCGATCCGAACCACCTTGTGATGGAAGCTGGTGGGGCCGACCGGGAAAAGTTGATAGCCGACCCCAACATTGACGTGATTAGCGATCACTTGTACGAATACTGGAACAAGATGGGCGGTCGCCCCTGGGAACTTTCTCCCATTGCACTCGAATCGTACAATCAGTGCAAAGGAAAAAAACCTCTTATGATTGATGAGTTCGGGCTTGGAACAACCGAAAACCTTCGCGAACTGATGAAAACCATAAGGGAAACCAATATTGTGGGCGGGTTGCTATGGAGCATCCGAAGCCACCGGAGTGATGGCGGCTGGTATTACCACAACGAGGGAGGAACAACGGTAAATTCATTCCATGTTCCCGGATTCTCGGTTGGTTATGTTTACGACGAAATTCGACTGCTCGATTTGCTTAGGGAGGAGTCATACCTCATTCGAGGCATCCCGGTCCCGGAAGTTGAGAAGCCCGCACCTGCACCCGTATTGTTCCTTAAAAAAGACGGCTTCACCTGGAGAGGATCCACAGGGGCGGCATTCTATACCCTCGAGCGATCCGAAACAGCCAATGGTCCATGGAAAGTAATCGCCACCGGACTCGAAGATTCGGTGCTGGCCGATGTGGCGAAATACGAACATTCGCAGGAAGCTTCAGAACCGCTTACGCTATATACCGATGAGTCGGCACAAGCCGGGAAAATTTGGTTCTACAGAATCAAGGGAGTGAATATTTCCGGCGAATCGGAATACTCTGAAGTTGTGAAAGCCATCTGGTAGCGCTGGGAAATTCATCAGAGTTTAAAGAGTTAAAATATTTAAAACACATGAAAAAATATTTTATCGCGGGAATCGTTGGAACTGCAATTGGAATCACAGTAACGAAGGGCTTTCTAAAATGCAGTCAGCCCTCATCAGAAGCTACGAATAACTCATTGAAGTCAGAAATTGTTTTCAGCACCACTGATACTTAAGGCTTTTTATGCTAAGTTGGGTAAATCCTTTAACCATAATCAATATCGTTTTCATCGACATGGTTTCGACATCCCTTGGGCCGGGCCCAATGATTGTGGGTGTTAGCCTAAAATAATTCGGGTGGTTGAGCATATCTCACATTCCGAATAAAAACAGCACTCCTGAGTTATAAATACTCATAAGGCAGCGTCAAAATACATTTGTGTTAGATTATGAAACATGATTGCAATTCAATTCAAGCCTGGCGTGATACTTTTGGCTGTATGGAAAGTCTCTTTTGGGGAAGTTTTTTTCCAGACTTTTGACAGAGCATTTTTTGAAAGTGAAAAACAGGAGCAGTCTCAAAAAGTTTTAAGGCAAAGCTGCAAATAGGAAAGAAAAAAGGGGGTGACAAGAAGCTGGCTTTACCGAATCCTTGAATTACGTTGTTGGATAATTAAGTGGAATTACAAACTACCAATATGATTAAAAACAGATGCCGTTTTAAAAGACTAGTATATTATTTGTTTCTGGCAGTCGTGGGATTCAGTTGCTCCGAAACACCCGAGATATATACGCACCCTGCATGGTTGGGTGGAACCAGTATCGAAACGCTTGAAAAAGAAGGAAACTGTACAATTTTTCTGGAATTAATGGAGAAGGCCGAGTACCGGATTCCCATCGAAAAGCAGCTTTTTGCATTATTTGTTCCTCGAGACAGCGCTTTTGTTGAATATTTCAAATCAATTGGAATCAATTCGGTTGATGATCTTTCCGACGAGGATGCATTTAGGCTCTTTACCATGTATGTGTTGCCCAATCCCTTGTCCCGCTACCAGCTTATATATGAAAATGCATGGGAAGAAGAGAGTCCCGAAGGAGAATATGGAGCCTTGTTTTTCAGGAAAAAAACCAGGAGTATCATGCCTGCATATTATGAAACGCCGCTGTATGATCCGGTTTATGCCGGGGAGAATTTGTTGATACAGTCGAATCAACCCATCTGGATTCCTTTTATCACCACTGAGTTTATGGAGGACTATTTTGTGACCCCTGATGGAAGCGATTATGAATTTTTGTGCAGAAACAGCAAATGGAGCGGAACGCAATGGCATGACGCAAAGGTTACCGATGCCGAAGTCCGGACGGCCACGGGTTTTATTTATTTTCTCGATAAGGTAGTGGTGCAGCCTCCAACAGCCGACATATATCTTAAAAACAATCCGGAAAAGTACAGTGTCTTCTATGACATGATACAACCTTTTGCCCGCTATACTCGTTGGGTGAATCCCAAGGGCGAGGTTGTATATGAAAAATCATACAACAGTAAAAAGATTTACAATATAGCGAGTCCCGAAGGTCCGAATATTGGTGGAGGTCATGCCACAAAACTGGATATGTTTACCCTGTTTATGCCCAGCAATCAAGCCTGGAACGATTATTTCGCCAGCAAGAACATTACCGATTATGTTAACTTATCGGAAATTACCCTGATATACCTCATTCAATCTCATATATCCCAAAAGTTGGGATTCAAATCCAAGATTGATCAGGGAATGGGAAGCACATTTGGGGATATTCTCAACATCGATACTGAAAAAGATATTACGGATTCCTACCTCTGCAATAATGCTGCAGTTTACGACCTCAACAAAGTTCTCGAGCCATTCATCTTTTCAACGGTTACCGGCCCTATCTTTCTGAACGAGGATTATAGCACCTTCCTGTTGTCGTTATATCTGGCAGGGAAGATGAACATGATCTCAAGTCCCGAATTTGACGTGTCAGTTTTCCCGATAACCAACGATCAATTTGAGGAAATCGGAGTGCGGTACAACGAAGCTGACGATTTGATGCAGTTTCTTACCAGCCAGGAAAAGTGGGTGGAGTTTGATTATGAGGAATTCGTCAAATTTATTGACGGTTTCATTGTAAAGGACAAGGTGACTGATATAAGCGGGGAAGGTTATATTGAGTTGGTGTCGGGGGAATTTGTCTACTACCTGAATAACAAACTCTATGCTGCCGGCAACATTGAAGACGCCGACCCTGTGGCTATAACCGAAACTATTGAAAACGAAGTCAATGGTATGCTTTTCTATGTGGACACCCCACTAAAGGCATCAAATTATACTACCGCCGAAAGGATAATGCAAGATCCGGATCTACAGGAGTTTTACAATCTGTTTGTGAGGGCGGGTATGGTGAGAACAACCGAAGATCCTAAAACCTTTGACATGGTAACCAGAATATCCTTCCTTCAGGCGGATAACAACTGGACAATCTTTGCACCTACAAACGATGCAATGATTGAAGCCCGAAACAATGGACTTTTACCTAATTCTCCTGATGAGATAAAGGCGTTTATTTACAATCATATCATTAAAGCGAATGTAATCTTCGATGATGGCAAGAAATCCGGAAGCTTTAATACAAACCATCCCATCCAAATCACAAAGGAAGGTACCGTTTATTCTCAAATCGAAATTCAAAATTCAGTACATAATATGGTGATTACGGATGCTTCGGGACAAACCATTAATGTTCCTCACGATCAGGCTAATATACTGGTCGAGGCAGGGGTGATTCATAAAATATCAAAAGTTATTCTGTTACCTTAAGCCTAAAAGAGTTTATGGACTCTGTGTTTTTGGGGTGTAAAGTATTAGTGTGTTTTAGCGAATAATCCTGGGGCAGCTCTTTTTCACCAGCGTGTCTGAAAAGCCGCAACATAAGTAATTATTAAAGAGGTCAATAATTTAGTTAATTATGAGAAAACGATCCTTTTTTACAATAGCAATATTGTTCCTGTTGAGTTTGAACTTTGGACTAAATGCGCAGTCCGTTATATTGAAAGGGCAAGCAAAAGACGGTTCCACCGGGGAGGTAATCCCTTACATCAACATCGTGGAAGTTGATCAGAATGGAAGGTATATCGCTGGAACCGTAACCGATATTAACGGCAATTATGTTTTGAAAATAAGCAATGGGCAGGCAAAAATTCAGGCTTCATACATCGGTTACTCGAAGCAGCTTATCGAGGTAGCCGGCAGAACCCTTATAAACATAAGTTTGCAACCCGATGCGCTGCTTTTTGAAGAGGTGGTTGTTACCGCAGCCAAAATGAGTAACGATGGAGTCGTTGCTATTCGTGACCGGGCTGTAGCTGTGGGCAGGATTGAAATGAAGGATATTGAGAGTCTGAGTGCCACCACCGTTGAGGAAATGTTGCAGGGACGCCTTGGGAATGTAGATATTACAGCGGTTTCAGGCGATCCTGGAGCGGGTCTGAATATAAGGATCAGGGGTACGGCAACCCTTAATGCAAACAATAACCCGCTAATTGTGGTGAACGGGATTCCGTACAACGCCAATGTGGAAGGCTTCGATTTCGCCACTGCGGATGTGGACCGCTTCGGAAGTCTGATAGATGTTGCTCCTGAAGATATCGAATCGATAGAGGTGCTTAAGGATGCCGCCTCCACAGCAATTTGGGGGTCTAAGGCAGCAAACGGCGTTCTTATGATCAAAACGAAACGAGGCATTAAATCAAAGCCTATTTTTGAATATTCCTATAAAATAACCCAGGCTCGCGAACCTGATCCCATTCCGCTACTCGACGGCGGTGGTTATGCCCGGCTCATCACCGATGAGCATTTCAGCGTAAACCGTAACAAGTTTGAGCATCCTGAAATTGCCTTTAACCCGGATTGGGTCAATTACTATAACTATGCCCAAAATACAGATTGGATTAGCGAAATTACCCGTATAGCCAACATTCAGCAGCACAATTTGTCGGTTCGTGGGGGAGGTGACAAATCGAGGTACAATCTTTCAGTGGGTTACAACGATGAGGATGGAACTACTATTGGCAATTCCCTTCAAAAAATGACTTTGCGGAATTCTCTGGATTATGACTTGTCGTCCAAGTTGCGCTTTAATTCCGATGTTCTTTATACCCACTATGATCAGTATGCCAATTTTGGCGACAATATCAGGGAAATCGCTTATCAGAAAATGCCGAATATTTCCATTTACGAGCGCGATACCTTGAATAATGTTTCGAATATTTTCTTTACCCCTGCAACCACCATTCAGGGTAATTCCGACTGGATGTACAATCCGGTTGCCTATGGCACTCTGGGAAAACTCAACAGAATCAAGAACAACGCCAGAGCATCAATCAATTTGAGGTATTTGCCCCTGGCTGCGCTGGAACTCAATACAACCATTACTCTTGATATTTTCGACGAGAAAACCGAAAAATTCCTTCCTTTTAAAGCACTCGGATATAATTATGAAAGCAACCTGACCAATCAGGCCAGCAACAGTTTTTACAAAAAAAGCTCGGTGTTTACCTTTACCCAGGCCATTTACCGACCTAAGTTGAACGACAAGCATTCCCTGATACTTTTGGGGCAGTTTGACACCGAGCAAAGTGTTAACCGATCGTATGGCGTAACTACAAGTAAATCGCCTTCCCCAATGTTGCAAATCCCGATAGGGGATAAGAATTTGGACGGTTTTTACTCCGGTTTCTCCGAATTCCGTTCTATGGGGGTATTTGGTAATGCGTATTACAAACTGCTTGACAGGTATATTTTCACTGCCGGTGCAAAGTATGAAGGCAATTCGCGTTTCAGCCCTGAAACAAGGTGGGGGTTTTTCCCAACAGTGAGTTTCGCCTGGAGAATATCAGAGGAGTTCTTTATGGAAAATGCTGAATTTATTAACGACTTCCGGTTTCGGGGGAGCTGGGGGCAAACCGGAAACATGCCCGATCAAAACTATTTGTACTTCAACACCTACGCGGCTGGAGCCAACTATGCCTTTCTTGATATGCCCGGAGTAAGACCCACCGGTCCTGAGCTGACAAGTCTGAGATGGGAGACCATTGATCAAAAGAACGGCGGGATTTCAATATCCGCATTTAATTCCCGACTGAGCATTGAAGCTGATATTTACGAAAAGAGAACTCTGGATTTATACCTTCCCTATTATAACATCCCTGATCATTCCGGCTATAATGAAATCAAAATCAACGATGGTGAAATGGAGAATCAGGGTTGGGAATTTATGATCGATTATCAATTGGTTAAAAAGAAGGATTTTGATTTATCCTTCAACTTCAACAGCTCTTTTAACGAAAATATTGTTGTCAAGCTCCCTAAGAATTACAGTCTTGAATATGGTGATATGCTCGAAAACGGAAATTACAAAATCAGCATCGAGCCGGGCAAGGCTTTAGGAGGCTTCTTTGGCTACCGTTATCTGGGGGTTTACAGAACCGACGAGGATGCAATCGTGCGTGGTGAGGACGGGGAGCCTGTATTCGCCCTAAATCGAACAGAACCTATGAATATGATTCATGGAGGCGCCGGAGGATATGAGTTTGAAGGAGGCGATGCCATTTATAACGATGTTAACCACGATGGGATTATTGATGAGCGCGATCTGGTTTACCTGGGCGATCTGAACCCGGATCTGATGGGCGGTTTTAGCATCCGGACGCGCTATAAGGCATTTGTTGTTAATGCTTTCTTCAATTATAAAGTCGGCCAGTCTATCATTAACCAAACCCGCATGAATACCGAAAAAATGTACGGATACGAAAACCAAAGTATTGCAACTAACTGGAGATGGCGCCGACAGGGCGATGTCACAATTGTCCCAAGGGCACTTTACGGTGAAGG
>CAMAZH010000054.1 GCA_945863035.1 Chitinophaga pinensis
CAGTCACCGTTTGGAAACTACTGGAGCTCAGTCACCGTTTGGAAACTACTGGAGCTCAGTCACCGTTTGGAAACTACTGGAGCTCAGTCACCGTTTGGAAACTACTGGAGCTCAGTCACTGTTTGGAAACTATATGAGCTCAGTCACCGTTTGGAAACTATTGGAGCTTAGTCAACGGCTGGATACTAATGTGCTCATTGACAGTAAAGGAATTGTCACAGTATAGCTCCGAAAAACACATGTTGTTCGAAACGGTGACTGAGCCTGTCGAAGGCACTCCCACTATCTTCTCACTCTACTGTCACATCAGCATCAGCATCAGCAGGAGCAACATTCATTGTCATAACCGTATATCCCACAGTGCTGATTTTTGCCGGGGCATTCTTGTTTACCTCCTTTACAATCATTTGGGATCTCTCTTTAGAAGTTTTTTTGCGTTGGTCGGATTCCATGACATAGCCATTGGTTCTTCCTGTATACAACGAGGCAAAAGCACTGGAAGAGCCAACCTTGGTCCAAAGATCCGCTGGTATGTCGTTGGTCATCCAGTAGCTGATCATGTCCTCCTCATCTTCATAATAGTACTCGTCGCATTTATATCCTGCTATTGTCTTGGATTTCCCGGTCTTCTTGAACGATGTATAATAATCATCGATGTTTTCTGTTTCGGATTGGGCATTGGCTGGGTCCTCATTTTCTGTGGGGCCCTCAACCTTTTCCTGATAGGGCGAAAGCGTGGAGGCGAAGCCGGATTTATCAGTTCCGTTATCCGTTAAAATGAGCATTAGCTGATTGTCGTAATCAAAAATGATTGTTGAATATCCATTGTCTTCATCCGTAAACTCCATGGCAAAACCATTGTTTTTTTCAGAGTATTGTGTGGTATAGGCAACCGTGCCCTCCGAATCCCCGTCATTGTTCCACGATTCAATATCCATTTTAATATTTCCGGTATATTCATAGGAATCCTGCATGTTGGCCGGACGTTCCATATTGATTCCCATTTTTCCCATCAAAGCTTTTGACATTGCATCGTCGCTGGAAGATTTTGAGCTTTTAGAGGTATTGCCAGATGATTTGGCGGATCCGTCGCTTGCTTCAGCCTCAGCTGGTTCTGCTGCGGAATCCTCATCTTTTTCCAAAACTTTATCTTTAAGTTTGTTGAATTCCTTGTCAACAGCTTTGTTGATCTGGCTGTCAACTTCTTTGTCGGCGTTCTGTCCAATCCGGTTGGTTGCCACTCTGGTTTTGGATTTCATGTAGCTGTCGAGTACTTGGGCATTAACTCCAAACATGCTGGCTGACAACAAAAGTGCCGTGAAGAGCATTAATTTAATTTTCATTTCAGGGGATTAAATTGATTATCAATTCAAAAATAATACTTTCCGCAGAATCTACCGCAATTATTTTTTAAGCAACTGTAATTTAATTTGTTTTGCCCTTGAAGCAAACCCCGGGCTGTTTTTCGGGACTTGATCGTTAAGGATTTCAACAAACTCGTTGATGAGTTCGGGATAGAGTTTCAAATGGTTGGCAATAATCTGCATGGCATAGACCTTCTCGGCCACAGTTCTGTCTTCCGCCGTTAGCCAGTCGAAACAAATGTCCAGAAGTATCCCGTGGTACTTCTCGGGGATTTCCATCCTTGAAAAGATTTTAAGAAGATTCCTGCGGGTGCCCGGGTGGGTGTATTTTCGAAAGTTTCTGATCAGCATTCCGATGTAGGGAAGAATCATTTCCGGGTATTGTGCAGTAATGCCTTCCATTACCCAGGAAGCACGCATTGGAAGGGGATCGGGGTCATTAAAAATAAAGTTTACCAATTCTTTAAAGGGAACGGGATCGTTACCAAGCATGTGAATGGTGAAATCGATATTATCGCGGGATAACTCGGACAGAAGTTGAGTGCGGATATCCATACTGAAATTAACTAAATGGTATTGCAGATTAGTACTTTTTGACTGCATAAAGCAAGTTCTTCTCGTCGTCGTAAAAACGGAAGAGCAGAAGAGGACTATTGTATTCATCCCGTCCGGAGTTAACCAGCAGGAATCCACCGGAAGCATCTTTCTGAACGTAGGGCTGGATTATTGTCCCTGCCGGATCAGTAGAAAGAGAGTCTCCCGGAATCCTTCCGAGGCGCGCGTTTGCGTCAACCAGAGCTCCGCATGAAAACTCCTCAAATCCGGATGGATCAATCGAATGGTATTGCCAATGGCGGTCGCCACAAATAAAATATAGTCCGTTGTTGCGAAACCCGTGTGTCTTAAGCCAGAAAAAGAGGCTGTCCCTTTCAACCCTGAATCCTCCGAAATTGGTGTGATTATCTTTTTTGTAGGCATCATCCGGGCCAATCAAGGGCGTGGGGCTGATTATCAACTTAAAAGGGGCATTGCTTTCTATAAGGGTCTTTTTAAGCCATAACATCTGTTCGTTCCCCAAGATGCTTTTGTCAGGCCCATCGGGCAAGGAATTCGGACTGCGATAAAGGCGACCCTCAAGCATCCATATCTGCACATCCTTGTTCAAACGATGCGTTCTGTAACTTAGTCGGGACCCTGATTTTTCGGCATCAAGCGGAACCTGCTCCCGGAAAATTTCGGCGGCCATTTCGGTTCCGGGCAGTAGGGGCTTACCCGACTCATCGTTCCGCGAGGTGTCGCAGTCATTAAAACGGTAGTCATGATCGTCCATCATCCAATACGAGGCTGTGTGAGAAAGCAGGGTGTTGAAGTCGGCCATGCTAAACAACCGTTGCCAGTGCATTCTCATTTCTTTCTGGGTGGTAGCCGGGTATTCTGCGGGCTTATCGTAATAAACATTGTCGCCGTTGCCAATCCAAAAATCAGGGCGCAGGGATGAGATGGCATGAAAGGCAGGGAATCCGGATTTCAATTCATCGGGCAATGCTTTCGGGACGTTTCCTCCAGGATTTCCATTAAAAAAGTCATTATAGTTCATGCCGGTTACAACAACGAAGCTCGTACTTTTATCGGAGTTTGAAGAGCAAAGGGTTTTAAAGCTGTTCCAGGCACTTGATGTAACGTTGGAGCTGTCTTTCCCATAGGATATTCTGTAGAAATACTTTTGTCCCGGCATCAAACCTGTAAACTCATATTTGGCGATGAAATCGTTATTGTCGGATGCAGGGTAAAATGGACTTTCCATATAGGATTTGGATTCGGTGTCCCTTGTGATCATAAATTTTATATGTCCCTCGATTCCGGGGATATGGCTGTTTATGAGGGTGTCGGATTTGTGAAGCCGGGCCTGCAGCACTACAGAGGTTTGGGTGGATTCGCCGGCCAACAAGTGGCAGTAGTACTCGTCGGGCTGCTGGATGGTTTTGCAGCCGAAAAGGGAGATCAGGATAAGGATCGCTGAAACCCCGACTGAAAATTTGTGAATTTTGCTCATTGTTGCAGACGCTGTTCCAAATATTCCATAATCCAAGCTGTTTTAAGTAACAAAGGTAATACCTGTAAGGTACAAAAAAAGGGTGGGAACCAAAAAACTCCCACCCCTCTCATTAAATTTCAACTGCTTAGTCGGGCATGTCAGCAAGAGCCCATCCTTCGCGGTATTTGTGATTAACGAGTTCTTTGGAGAACTGCTTGGCATTGATCGGCTCGGTCCATTTCTTATCAAAAGTCGGATGCCCGTCGTGAATCTTGAAACCGTCTTCGATAACCGTCTTGATTTCTTCACGGTCGCCAATGTTGGTAAATTCCATTTTCTCGCCATCCCAGAGAAGCTCTTTGTTAAGAGCCTGAAGGCGGACGGCCATAACACCCATAACAACCATTTCGTTGAAGGGGCCTGCCACTTTGAACGGGGAAGCACATTCCACTCGGTTTTCGGGGCTTTCCTTGGCGGCTCTTACCCAGTCCATCTCGTGTGATTCTTCCACACGGCGGAGGGTTTTGGGGACAACAGGAACCCTGCCTGAAAGGAGCCATGGGTTAACTCCGTAGCAACCGCAGACCAAGGTGTCTTTAGTGCCGTGGAAAATCACGCCACCGCCCGAATCGTTCATGTTTCTTCCATCGGGCCAACCTTTTGGTTTTTGGGGCTGAAGACCGCCATCGTACCAGATAACTTCCACTTCCGGAAGGTTTATTTTCACGTCTGTTTGCTTAGGCCTTTGTGGGAAAGTGAGCTTCACCATCTGGGCGTTGGGGGCACTGTCGGTTAGAAGAAGCGTTGAACTGCCCTGGGCTTTTGTGGGGTAGTTGAGCTTAAGACCTACAAAAACCGGGTGGAGGATATGGCAGGCCATGTCGCCTAAGGCGCCAGTGCCGAAATCCCACCATCCCCGCCAGTTCCATGGGGTATAGAGTTCGTGGTATGGACGCATTGGAGCCGGACCGATGAAAAGATCCCAATCGAGGGTGTCGGGAACCCACATGCCTTTAGCAGGACGGTTCTGACCCTGAGGCCATATCGGACGGTCGGTGAAAGCTTCCACCTTGGTTACTTCGCCAATTTGTCCGCTCCAAATCCATTCGCATATCTGACGAACTCCTTCACCAGAGGAACCCTGATTTCCCATTTGTGTGGCAAGCTTATGCTTCGCAGCCAATTTGGTTAGCAAGCGCGACTCGTAGGCAGAATGGGTAAGGGGTTTTTGAACATAGGCATGTTTTCCCATAGCCATAGCATGGGATGCGGCAATAGCATGGGTATGATCGGCTGTGGCAACAACAACTCCGTCAATTGAACTTCCCATTTCATCATACATCTTCCTGAAGTCCTTATATTTTTTAGCTTTTGGGAAGTGATCAAAAACCCGGCTGCTATATCCCCAGTCAACATCACATAAACCGATGATGTTTTGAGATTCCAGGTTTTTCAGGTTGGCAAAACCCATTCCTCCAACGCCGATACCAACAATATTCAGTTTGTCGCTGGGTGCGGTTCTGCCTTTCGCACTGATCACACCACTTGGCAGAATTGTAAGTCCGGCAGCAGCAGCAGCACTGGTAAACACAAATTGCCTCCTTGAAATTCCGGATTTCTTATTCTCTTTTGAAGTACTCATTTAGTTATGGTTTTTAGTAGATTTATGAAACGTCTTTTTATTGCGACGTCCAATATACAAATTCGGGCAATAAAATCCCAAAACCGAAAATCTATTTGTTTGCCACAGACTTTTTAAATTATTTTTCCCGATTGATATTGTATGTTGATCTGCAACACTTTAAATACATATCATGAGGTTTCCGGCAAGCGATTTAGAATTATTCTGAATAACAAGGTTGTCTCATATATTCGAATTTCAGTACCTTTAAACTTTATAATTTAACCGACATATGTGAGTCAATACATTCAGAAACTGATTGAGGAGGGCGAGCACCTTAAACAGGATTTCAAATTTGAGATCTCAGATGTTAAAAAAATCGCCAGAACCCTCGTGGCATTTTCAAATACAGCCGGAGGGAAGTTGCTGGTGGGAGTTAAGGATAACGGCAAAATAGCAGGAATCCGCAGCGAAGAAGAAATCTATATGATAGAAGCGGCCGCCTCACTCAATTGTAAACCCGAAATATCATTTTCAGCCAAAAAGTGGGTAATAAACGGAAAAACGGTTCTGGAAGTTGATATTCCCAAGGGAGATAAAAAACCCTATCTGGCCAAATCGGGCAATGACAAATGGCTGGCGTTCATTCGGGTAAAAGATGAGAACTTCCTCGTAAATGCAATACAACTGAGGGTGTGGAAAAATGAAAACCGGAAGAAAGGGGTTTTCCTCCGGTTTACTGAAAAAGAGAAGTTTTTAATGGAGTATCTCGAGAAAAACGAAACCATCAGCCTCGAGGATTTTTGCAAACTCGCCGGACTAAACCGCAGAAGAGCCTCAGACATACTCGTAAGGCTTATTACTCTTGACGAGGTCGAGATTCTTTATCTGGGTGAGACTACGCGGTACGGACTTAGAAAGAAGTGATGCCGAAAGGCAAATATCACGGCTTCAACTTCGTAAGCAGGGAATACCCCAAGAGTTTCCCGTTTTTGTCGAGCGATTCGGATTTAACCATTCCGACTCCTTCGCTCATCCACTCTGCTGCTTTGGTGTTGATTGTCATAATCCGTGTTTTGGTCTGAAGATCGTAGGTTAATTTGTAACAGGAAAAAGTTCCTGCGCTTGTGGTTATGCTTTCCTGGGCTGTGACGATCCGGTTTGAAATGGTAATGGTCCAGTTCATAAGCACCATTCCCTGGTTTTTCACAACGATATTAATGCTGGCGTTACTCAGCTTGTCTCCGACTTTAAGTCCGGATGGGTATGCTACGTTGTCGCCGGTCATGACTATTTCCATATCTTTGTAGGCTTCGAGCATCGATTTGTCGATATAGTCTTCCATGTCGAAGCTAAAAACCCCGTCTTTACAATTAAGGGTCATTTCGTTCACGGATAATTCCTTATTGTCCTTATCCGATGTAGTGCTTCGCACAGTAACAGAGGTTGCCGCCCCAACAACATCTCTGGCAATAATTTCCTGGCTTACGATTCCGGTAACTTTCCCTTTTTTGTCATAATTGGTGATTTCCCTCACTGAGCCGACTTTGTCGGGGAAATACATTTTGCAGTCCTGGGCAAATGATGTTGATGCGGCAACCAACAAAAGGAACAGAAAGGACGAAAATAGTTTTCTCATTTTTGTGATTATTAGTTTCGGTGAATTAGGTGAATTGTTTTTTTTGTATTCGCGTGTTTGAAATCCAGACTTGTTTTTTCTCTAAGCACAAATATAAAATTTCTCCGCAAACTTTTATTCAGAAAAAGCTACATTGTTTTATGCTTATACATGAATAGCTTCCTCCTTGCAGATATTGTGTTTAATTCGAATCCCCGAAGTCTTTGTTTTATCTGCTGTATTACTGCCAATGTGCAGCCCCGGACGATATATTATTCGAGGAATAATTCTTTTAAATAGATTATTTGCTAGATTTACCATAGAAAAAATTGTAAGGATATGGTTCCTTTGGATCTGGAAATAAAAGACGAGGACATTCGAATCTTTCTCGATGCAATCAAAGTTCACTCGAACTATGATTTCACCGACTATTCCCTTAAGTCGCTAAAGAGAAGGATTACCAAAATTTTCACCGAAAGCAAGTTGTCGATTGCCCAGTTTGAGAGGGAGATACATACAAGTCCCGAGTTTGTTGAAAAAGTGGTAATGGGCATTACGGTTAACACAACCGATCTTTTTCGGGATTCGGCAATCTGGATCAGCCTTCGGGATGAAATCCTTCCAAAATTCGCGCATTTGAAGAAAATCAACATTTGGCATGCAGGCTGCTCCACCGGACAGGAAGTGTACTCAATGATGATTTTGTTGGAAGAAATGGGCTTGCTTTCCAAAACAGAGATTTATGCCAGCGACATCAACACCAATGTTCTCGAAATAGCAAAGGCAGGTAAGTACCGTTACCGGTTCAATCATGCTTATGTCGATAGTTTCGATACCGTTATAAATTCCGGAAAGGACCCTTTAAAGGGGGATAAACTTACTTCTGAATCGAAGTATTTCCTTATCGACAAGGTTAGCGATTCCATTCAGATGAAATCGTTTCTTACAGGCAAACCGATCTATAAAAAAATCGACCTTGTAAAAGATGAGAACTTGTTCTATGTTAAATTTGACCTGATAATCTGTCGCAATGTGATTATTTATTTCAATTACGACTTGCAGAATAAAGTTTTCAGCCTTTTTCTAAAAAATATGTTTAACGATGGATGTCTTTTACTCGGTATGCATGAAAGCATCCTTGGACCTTATTCTTCCTATTTTGAGAAAAAAAATCTCGCTTATTTTAAAAAGAATGTTCAGTAAATGATGGTTGCCCCGACGATAAAATCCCGCTTTATATTGCTGATAAGCCTTGCAGTATTGTTTTGGTTTGTCTGTTCCTTGGTTCTGGTTGACCGGATCAATCTTGTTTTGCAATTCGACAAGTCGAGGCAGGAAGTTGCTCAGCTTCGATACGACCTTACCCGGCTCAGTTTGGAAACAGACAGACTGAGCAACCGCTACAATGAGCTTTCGGCAGGTAGTACCGATGGCGTGAATAACGATAGAATCGAAGAGATTTGTATTAACCTTAACTCGGCGTTCAGTAATTTGAATTCAAGCCGCCTTATTTCGGAAAACCTTGTTCTCTTGAGAAATGTTAAGGACGCTAGTGATAATGTCGCGGAAATAAAAAATCTGGCCGGTGAATTTGTCAGTTTGTTTTACGAAAGGGGAGATTTGGGATCAGGGCTCCTGAAGCAGTGGCATTCAAGATTATTGTCAATACAGGGGATTCCCAGGGGATCCGTATCAGGGAAGGCTTCTTCATTTCTTGATCAGGTCTCAGGCTATTCCGACAGCTATTTGCTTAACCGCGACCCGGATGAGCTTGAGAAACTGGTTGACCTTTGGCAGCTGGAAAGGAATCTCTCCATTCCGGAGAACTCTGCCGGGTACGACACCGAGATTATGCTTGTTGACTTTTTTAATCTCACAAAATCGCTTTCGGCGAACTACAGGAAGGCAGGCAAGTCCATGGCCACCGGGCTGCAGTCGGAACTCAGGTTCAACCAGCTGCAGATAGAGGATATCACAAAAAATATTGAGTCGGAATCCAGGATTCTGTATGAGGATTTCTCCAAAAAAATGCTTTCCCGCTTTATCTGGTTCGTTATCCTTGGCGGTGCTGTGGTGTTAGCAGTTTTTTACAGTACTTTGAACCAAACGCATCGTGCGGTTTTAAAACTGAAACAATTCCTCGACGAGCTGAAGTCAGGAAAAGTACCGCAGAAATTGGAGCTCGGCACGGTTGATGATCTCAATGAGATGGCCAGCAGCCTTAACGAACATGTTGAGAGTTTGAACCGCAAGGTTGTCTTTGCGGATCAGATAGGAGAATCCAATATTCAGGGCGACTTTAAACCTGAAGGGGATGAGGATGTATTGGGCAACTCCTTGCTTAAAATGGCCACCCGCTTGCACGAGGCTGAGCTGGAAGATTCCCTGCATAAAACCGAAGAGGAGAAGCGAAGGTGGTTTAGCGAGGGAATGGCCAGCTTTGGCGATATTTTCCGCTCTGAGAGGGAGAATCTCGAGGAATTGGCATTCAAGGTCATCAAGAATCTCGTGAAATATATCAATGCAAATCAGGGCGCGATCTACCTTAATAACCTGGAAGAATCCTCGCCGTTCATTGACATGGTTGCCGCTTTTGCCTTCGACCGCAGAAAATATATCAGCCGGAGAATTCAATTCGGCGAAGGTCTTATTGGAACCTGCGCCTTGGAAAAGGAAACCATTTACCTTACCGAAATACCGGGGGATTATCTGGAAATAACTTCAGGCATAGGCCAGGCGCAACCCCGATGCCTGCTCATCGTTCCTCTGAAACTTGAAAACGTTCTTTTCGGAATCCTGGAGATAGCCTCTTTCCGAGCTCTGGAATCTCATGAGACCGGTTTTGTTGAGCAGTTGGGAGAAAGCATTGCTACCACGCTGGCTGCCGTCAGGACCAACGAAAAGACGGTGAGGCTTCTCGAGAAATCCCAGAAGCAGGCAGAGGAGATGGCCAGACAGGAAGAAAAGATGCTCAGGAATGTTCAGGAATTGCAAAATGCCCAGGAAGAATCCAGCAGAAAAGAAACAGAGATAACCGGAATACTGAACGCTGTGAATTCCTCATCGATGGTGGCCGAATACAGCACCAACGGGCGGTTTTCCGATGTTAACGAGAAATTCCTTTTCCTCCTGGAATCGCCCAGGGATCAGGTCGTGGGGAAACATCACAGCGATTTCTCTGTTGTGGATAAATACTCACAGGAATACAAAGACTTCTGGAAAAAGCTGAGGGAAGGCGAAACAATAAGCCAGGTGGAGCACTTCAGACTTTTTAACGGGAATGATGTTTGGATGAATCAGACCTATACCCCTATTCTCGACCATAACGGGAAGCCTTATAAAATACTCAATATCGCCCATGACATTTCCCAATCCAAGAAGCAGCAGGAATCGCTGGAAAACCAGTCCAATGAAATAAAAAGACGCGGTCTTGAAATGGAAACGCTCAGCAGCGCTGTGGATGCGTCGATTATTAAGTGCGAATTGTCGCATGAGGGGATTGTATTGAATGTTAACGATAATTATTTGCAAACAACGGGCTACTCGCGAAGGGAATTGATGGGAAAGAATTTGAGGTTGTTTCTGAAGGATATTGAAAAACAGCAATTCGAAAAGGTGTGGTCAGAGGTTTTAAAGGAAAAGTCTTACACCGGGGTGATTCGCAGAACTAAGCCCACCGGTGAAGAGGTCTGGCTTATGGCGACTTTCTCGCCGGTTAAAAATGAGGACGGGGAGATTTATAAAACCTATTTCCTGGCACACGACATTACCGAAAAGAAATTAAAATATCAACTTCTTGAAGATGCAAACAAAGAGATAGAACGTCTCCGCCTTCAGCTTCATAAATTGGAAAACAACTGATATGCCAGGTATAGAAATAGTTGATACAAAAAGCATTATCCGCGCCATCCGCAGCAAATATGGCTATGATTTCAGCAACTATGCCCTTACCTCTTTTCGCTATGCCCTCGACCGGTCGGTCATGATTCATCATTTAAGGTATCCCGAGCTTTTTGTGAACCGCCTTCTTGAGGATAAAGACTTTTTTGAGGAATTCCTTTATGAAATGACCGCTTCCTCCATTGAGCTGTTTCGCGACACTGAAACCTGGAATGTACTCAAATCGGACATTCTCCCTCGATTCCTCGAGGTTTTTGATAAGCCGAGAATTTGGTTTCCTGATATGTACAACCTCCAGGATCTCCTATCCCTTTTGATTTTACTGGAAATCGAATTCCCGGAGAGAAAAATCAGATTCGAAGCTTCTTCTGTCTCGTCAAAAACTCTTGACCTCATTGCCAGCGGTGAAGTTTTGCCTAAACAGCTCGAATCGTCTGTCGAGAATTTTGTAAAAGTGTTTCCCTCCCTCGATATCCATTCGTTTCTGAAATCAAATGGAAAAGTATACCATTTCGAGGGTTTAGCCCTTCATGAAATACGCTACCAAAAGCAAAATCTGGTTTTTGAGCCTATGCCGGAACGGCTTGATATGATTTTTTACAGAAACAAATTGCTAAAGTACTATCCCGAAGAGAAATTCGCCATTCTGGATCTGCTGACATCGCGGCTTGCTATTGGGGGATATTTGATTGTTGGGATCAAGGAAAATATAGATGAATATGTTGAAAAGAGGAAGAATTTGAAAGTGATCGACGCAGACGAGAAAATTTACAAGAAAATTTAACTTTTGTTTCCCGGGCAAAAAAGACCCGCTATAGAAATTGTCAAAAAAAAATTTTTAAAAACCAAACCCAATTCCACTGGAAAAAATTATAGTCATAGGAGGTTCGGCAGGCAGCTTTAAAATTGTAAATCAGCTGCTCAGTAGTTTGACGCCAGACTTCAGGCACCCTGTTGTTTTATGCCTGCACAGGTTGCGTAACGTGAGAAGCGGTTTTGCAGAGGCTTTGCAAAAGAGTACAAAGTTGAAAATTTCTGAACCCTGCGATATGGAAACTATAAGGGGAGGGAGAATTTACCTTGCCCCTTCGAATTATCACCTGATGTTTGAAACGGGCAACCTCTTTTCACTTTCTATTAGCGAGCCTGTAAACCATTCCCGGCCTTCGATCGACATTTGCTTTGAAACGGCTGCCGAAGTTTTCGGGACACGGCTGGTCGGTGTGGTGCTCTCGGGCGCAAATATGGATGGGGCCAAAGGATTGGCAAGGGTGAAGAAGGAAGGCGGCTTGACGATTGTTCAGGACCCGAAAGACAGCGAGATCCAGACCATGCCCGAAGCCTGTCTCCATTTGTTTCAGCCCGATCATATCTATGATGCCGCAAGAATTATTAGCTTTATAACCAATTTGTAGAAATCCCGTGCAACAAAGAACAAGTCACCTGCAAGTCTCTTCCCTTTTCCTGCTTACCGCCCTGGCAGGGATTGCGATGTTCAGCTCGGCCTGGAACTCCTTTATTCAGGGCAAGGAGAAAATGCTGCTCTCCCTTGGGTTTCTAGTGTTGTTTTTAATCGGGCTTCTTGCGATCTATTTCCGGTTTCTGAGGCATACATCCTTCGGCGACAAGAATAATCCTGAGAACCTATCCGCTTCAACCGAGCCTGTTGCCGATCATCCCCAGCCGCCTAAGCCTGAGTTCGCTAAAACGAGGGAAGCTTCTTCCGACCTGCTGAGGGCTGCCTTCAGTAAGTCTGATTTTGGCAGTATTGGCGAGAGAATACTTAAAAACCTGGCCCATGAGTTTGAAATCGTTCAGGGTGTTTTCTTTATTCTAAATGCCCAAACCGGAAAGTATTCCTTTGCAGCTGCCTATGCCTGCACTTTTGAATCGCCTCCTCCTGATTTTATCGGGGGAGAAGGTTTGACCGGACAGGCAATTATTAATCAAAAAATTATGACCATTACCAATCTCCCTGATTCCTATTGTCGAGTGGTTTCAGGCCTGGGAAAAGGGAAGGCACGATTTCTTTATATTATCCCCCTTGTCCACGAAAAGATTCCCCTTGGTGTTATTGAAATAACCTGTTTCCGGGAAATCGAGGAATCAGGAATGAGCCTGCTTAATCAATTAGTGCGTGAAGGTGGCCTGAAACTTAGTGCGCTTATATCCCATGAAACAAAATGACGATAGGGGAAAAAAATAAAGGCTTGTTTTTTGTGCCGGATAAAACGCCGGCCATTGCGATATTTGTTGCTCTGCTTGTTGCATTGTTTATTGTGTGGCTGGCTGAACTTGTTTTTAAAGGACAACTCGTCTCTTTTGAGGGGATTCTTGAGATTCACAAAAAGAATCCTGCCCTCTGGTTGGTCGATTTGTTCCCCTTTCTGCTAAGCTATTTTTACCATGCAAACTCCAAAAAGAACAGTTTGAGGCAGAAACAGTTTCAGGAAAAACTTAACTCCACTCAGTTGCGAATCGATAAATACTCGGATTATGCCAACAGTATTGGAAAGGGAGATTATGCTTTCAAGATCGAGCCAGAGGGGCAGGACGACAAATTGGGGCATTCGCTGCTGTTCCTGCAGACTTTCCTGAGGGCCAACCACAAAAAGGAGAGCGATCAGAATTGGATTTCTGAAGGCAAGGATTTAATATCCAGGATTTTGCGGCTGCATAATAAGATGGATGTGATGAGCTACCATGTTTTGAAAAACCTGATTACCTACATACAGGCCGTGCAAGGCGCCATTTATATTTATGAGGATGAGCGGAAAGTACTTGTAAACACTGCTACCTATGCCTATAACCGACAGAAGTTCATTCGGCAGGAGTTTAAAGTCGGAGAGGGTCTCGTGGGAATCTGTGCATATGAGATGGACTTTGTGTACCGCACAGAGATCCCAGAGGATTTTATTACTATCAGCTCTGGGATTTTAGGGGATAAAAGACCCAAAAGCCTGCTTCTGATTCCCCTGATAAGTGAAGAAAAACTGCAGGGGGTTATTGAGTTTGCCTCCCTGAACGAGAGGTTTCCCAAGATTGTGATTCAGTTTCTGCTGGAACTGGGCGAAACCATTGCCAGGACCATATACAACCTTAAGATTAATGAGAAAACGGAAACGCTTCTGGATGAATCCCGAAGTATGACCCGGGAGCTCAGGCAGAATGAGCAGACTCTTCAGGAAAACGCCGAAGAGATGAAAATTACCCAGGAAAAACTCCGGAAATCCAATGAACAGCTGGAGGCAAAGATAACCGAGGTTCAGAATGCGCAGGGAAAACTTCACTGGCTTCTGGAAAACGCATCCGAAGTTATTTCAATCTACTCGGCCAATTTGCTCATGACCTATGTAAGTCCCTCTGTAACCCATATCCTTGGCTACACTCCCAAAGAAATGATGATGGGTAAAGATTTCGAGCGCCTTACCCGGGACGGAGCTGCCAGCTTGCGTAAGCTTATCTCCCAATCTATCGAAAACCCGGGATTTGCTCAAACCATACAGTATTCGTTTATTAAAAAAGAAGGCGAACGTATTTACCTGGAATCCACTGCCAGAAACCTTTTGGACGACCCCGCCATTCAGGGGATTATTATAAATTCAAGCGATATCACCGAACGAATCAGGGCCGAAAAGGAAGAAAGGCTCAAAACCCGCATGCAGTCGTTGTCGGAGAACTCCCTTGATATGATCGTCCGCTTAAGCGTTTCAGGGCACTTCCATTATGCGAATCCCGTTGTTGAGGATTACATTGGGGTTGAACCGGCAAACATCCTTAAAAAGTCGTTGACCGAGTTGGACTTCTCCCCTCATCTTCGAAACTATTTCGAGGACTCATTGCGGATTATCAGATCGAACCCGGTTAAAACCAATAAGGAACTGGCGCTTCCCGTAAAAATGGGCGAAAAACTTACCGAGCGTATTCTGAGCATCGATGCAATCCCCGAGTTCACCAACGATGAACTCGAAACGGTATTGTTTGTGGGACACGACATCACCGAAGCCAAGCGTATTGAAAAGGAAATCCAGATAAAAAACAAGAACATCCGCGACAGTATAAACTATGCCGAAAGGATACAGTCTGCCTTATTGCCCGATATCGAAATTATCCGTGATAGCATTCCCCGCAGTTTTCTGTTTTACAAACCCAGGGATATTGTCTCGGGCGATTTTCCCTGGTTCTTCAAGAAAGACGATGTAATTTACCTGGCTGTGGTAGACTGCACCGGACATGGTGTTCCCGGAGCCTTGCTTTCATTTATCGGATTCTTCCTGCTGAACAGTATTGTCGACCAGAACCACGACCAGTCTGCCGCTGATATCTGCAATAAACTTCATTTGAAAGTGCGCCGGACCCTCAAGCAGGATACCGAAAATCCCGATTCGAGAGACGGAATGGATATTGCTTTTTGCAAAATAAGCCTTAAAAAACAGGAGATTCAATATGCAGGCGCCCATCGTCCGCTCTTGTTTTTAAGCGAGGGTGAACTAACTGAATATAAAGGCGATCGAAAATCAATCGGAGGGATTGCCATGGGCAAAAAGCTTGAGGAGGATTTCGTGAATAATGTTATCCCTTTTAAGAAGTCGGACAAGATATTTTTCTTCTCTGACGGAATCACAGATCAGTTGGGCGGTCCCTATGGCCGGAAATACGCGCCAAACCGAATTAGGGAGAAAATTCTTGACAATCCGGGTTTTACAATGCAGCAGTACCAGAAGCTGTTTGAAGATGACTTTGAAGGCTGGAAGGAAGGATTTACCCAGCTCGATGATGTTTTGATGATTGGTATTGAGTTTTAAATCGGGAATCCCCTGAGAGAAAACATGATGGAGAAACACAAAGAGAGTTTTTTTAAGGGGATGTCGTGTAAATCTAATTAATTTCACTATTCTTGGATTTATTATCAGTTTTTAAAGAAATGCTGCCTCGAAGCTGCGAAACAAAGTTTTACAAATGGAGTATAAGAGCAACACCATTTTCAGGCGGGGACTTTCTGAAAGCCTTGGATTCTTTGAGTTCCGGTGACATAAATAAAGATAAATGTCTGACGTAAAATTAAATAAAGGATTTCTCGACTTTGTATACGACTTCTACAAGGGAATGAAGGAGCATGAAATTACTCTGGCCTATGAAGGAGAGATCAACCACCAGATTATGAAGACTTTTACTTCACTGGCTGAGGGGAATATGAGCAAGAACGACGAGTCTGAAATGCTGCAGAAAAAAGTCTATCATGTTATGGTCGAGTGTTTGCAAAACATCTCCAAACATGCCGTTCATCCCGAGGATGAAACCGATCTGGAATACAACAGGGGGATTTTTCTGATTAGCAGAAACAATAAAGTATATAACGTAACCACGGGGAATGTCATTAAGAAAGAAAGAACTTCCTACCTTACTGAATTACTCGACCATGTTAACTCCCTCAATAAGGAAGAGCTGAACGTACTCTACAAAAAACAGCTAAGAGAAGGACACCTGTCGGAAAAGGGTGGCGCCGGGCTGGGGTTTATCGACATCCGGAGAAAGACCGGGGAGGAATTGTTGTTCAAGTTTCTGCCCCTGTCCGATACTCATGCTTTTTTTCTTTTAACATCAACAATACCCAGAAATTTTTAACTAGTTGCGATATGGATAATTTAATATTAGACGAAATGGACGATAGCCCAAAAGTCAAGTTCAGTCATGAAAATGGTAAACTCGAAATGAGTGGAAAGTCATTGCCGGAAGACGTTTCCACTTTTTACCAGCCTATACTCGACTGGTTGACAGAATATTCCGAAGCACCCGCTGGAGAAACCGAATTTACGTTCAAGCTGACGTATTTCAATACGGCTTCTTCCAAGCTTATTCTCGACATCCTTTCCATTCTGGAGAAGATGAAGGACGACGGGAAAAAGGTTGCCGTGAAATGGTATTACCCCGAATACGATGAAGACATGAGGGATGCCGGTCAGGAATACAGCGAAATGGTGGATGTACCCTTTGAACACTTTAGCTATAATCCGTGAGTGAGGAAATCCTGAGAGCGCTTATGCAGCTTTTCGCTATTCTCACCAAGCAGGACGGTGGGGTGGAGGAGAAGGAGAAAATCTATGTGAATAATTTTCTTACCCAGCAGTTGGGCGACGCAGTTGCACAGGAGTATTTCAGTCTTTTCCTTAACAGCTCCGAACAGGATGAAAAAAAAGCCGGAATGGATGCCGGCCACCACACACTCACCTCAGTCATCGACTCGGTTCGCATTCTCGGGATTTGCAAAAAAATCAACAAGACCCTTAACCAGAGTCAGAAAATTGTTGTGGTGGTGAGGCTCTTCGAGTTGGTATATGCCGACAAGAAACTCACCAACCAGCGGTTGGCCATTATCACCACTGTGGCTGAAGTTTTCAGGATATCGACCGAGGAATTCAAGTCGATCGAAGCCTTCGTGCTGGAAAACGAGCTTGCGAAAATAAACAACAACAACATTCTGTTTATTAGTCACGAGCGAAATGAAAACCGCAACCAGCGATATCTTCCCGCCGAGCGTCTCGATAAGGAACTTCTGATTCTCCGGATACCCGGTGAAAATCTTTACTTCATAAAATATACCGGTTATCAGGACCTTTTTCTCAACGGCCTGGGACTTCACAAGGATCGCATTTACCTTTTTGCCCGGGGGAGTACAGTTAAGCTTCCCATCGGCAAGCCAATTTATTACAGTGATGTGTCGACGCATTTTCTTGCTGATTCCACAACCGAAAAGCTTTCCTTTCAGGCTGCCGACATCGGCTATTCCTTTAAAAACGGCCAGATTGGGTTGCGCAACGTTAATCTCAACGCATCGCATGGCGACCTTATCGGGATCATGGGGGCCAGCGGGGCCGGGAAAACAACTCTCCTGAACATCTTTTCCGGAATTGAGGAGCCCGGCACCGGCACCATAAAAATAAACGGGATCGACCTTTTTACCGAAAAGGACAAACTTACCGGGGTTATCGGTCACATTCCCCAAGACGACCTGCTTATCGAGGAACTCACCGTCTTCGAAAACCTCTTTTATAATGCCAAGCTCTGCTTCAGCGACCTCAGCGATGATGAAATCCGCGTCAAAGTAGACCACACCCTTCTCAGTCTTGGGCTTATCGAAAAGAAAAATCTCAAGGTGGGCTCCCCCTTTAACAAAACCATCAGCGGGGGACAACGAAAGCGCCTGAACATTGCTCTGGAAATGATCCGCGAGCCATCGATATTGTTTGTGGATGAGCCTACCAGCGGCTTGTCGTCGCGCGATTCGGAAACCGTAATGGACCTGCTTCGGGAACTCACCCTGAAGGGGAAACTTATCTTTGTAGTGATCCACCAGCCCTCCAGCGAAATTTTCAAGATGTTCGACCGCATCATCATTATGGATGAGGGCGGATTTATGATCTATTGCGGAAACCCGGTTGAAGGAGTTATGTACTTCAAGAAACTCGATGCGCAGATCAACTCCGAAATTGGAGAGTGCCTTGCCTGCGGAAACGTTAACCCGGAACTGATCTTTAATATCATCGAAGCCCGGGTGGTCGATGAGTACGGAAACTACACCCAAAACCGCAAAGTCAGCCCGCAGAAATGGGAAGAGTCGTTTCACCGGTTTGTCGGGGAACCCAAAATAGAGGAAATTCACGACTCCCCCCCCAGAAATCTCAGAATTCCCGGTAGGTTCAAGCAATTTAAGATCTATGCAGTACGCGATCTGCTTTCGAAAATCAGCAACCGCCAGTATGTGATTTTCACCATGTTGGAAACGCCTTTGCTGGGGCTTATTCTCGCCTATATAATCCGCTACATTGCCGATCCTTCTTCGGATAAGTATATTTTCAGGGAGAATGAAAACATCCCGATATATATATTCATGACCCTTATCGTTGCGCTTTTTATTGGTTTGCAGGTAAGTGCCGAGGAGATTTTCAGAGACCGGAAAATCCTCAAGCGTGAAAAGTTTCTTAACCTTAGCAAGTCGAGTTACCTTTTGGCGAAGATCTCGATCCTGTTTCTTATTTCCGCCTTGCAAGCTTTTGCTTTTGTGCTGGTCGCAAACAGCATTGTTGAGGTGAAGGATATGTTCTTTGTGTATTGGTTTGCTTTCTTCACTACCGCTGCCTATGCCAATATGCTGGGACTAAATATCTCTGCATCATTCGATTCGGCGGTTCTTATTTATATCCTGATTCCCCTGGTATTGATCCCGATGATGGTGCTTAGCGGCGCCATGTTCAGTTTCGACAAGCTTAACCAAAACATTACCCGGGTCGACAAAGTCCCGATTCTTGCCGAATTCATGCCCACAAAATGGTCGTATGAAGCCCTGATGGTACATCAGTTCAAGAACAACAAGTTCGAGGAGACATTTTATGAGGTCGAAAAGCGTATCAACAATTCCGATTTCAAGCAGTCGTACTTTATCCCGGAACTCGAAAACCTTCTGGCCGATTGCGAGCAGGAATTCAAACTGAATGGCTCCGTTTTCGCAGAAGCAGGGTCACTGAAGGTGCTGCAAAACGAAATCATGAACGAGAAGAAGGTTTTCGGGGGATTGGTTGCAATTCGTCCCGAAGAGCTTGAAGCTTCCGGTTTCAAGCTCGAGACCGCGCGGAATATCAGGTCTTATCTCGATGAGCTCAATCTGTATTACCTCGAGATCTTCACCTCGGCCAACCGCGAAAAGACGAACATGGTGCGCTACCTCATGGAAAACAAGAAAGATCTCTATTATTCCTGGCTTGACGCGTACCATAACGAGAGCGTTTCGGATGAGGTGAGGAAGATTTTTGAACGGAAGAAAATCGTTGAGTTCAACGGGCGGCTGATTCAAAAAACCGATCCTGTATTTCTCGATCCGCAGCCCTCATCGGGAATTGATTTCCGTTCTCATTTCTTTGCCCCGCGCAAGCATTTTCTGGGCCGCTATTTCGATACCTATTGGTTCAACATGTCGGTTATCTGGCTTCTTACGATTCTGCTTTATGTTGCTCTGTATTACAATCTGCTGAGGAAGACCGTTACATTCTCGTTTTCCTATCTGGGACTGTTCCGAAAGGCTGGATTGGCGGCACAAAAGAACCAGGGGCAATAATATTTCCCTCGAAGCCCTATTCATTATTCCCATATATTGTTATATTTGTTTGCTGAATCATTCACTTATGCGAAAAAACACAAGCTATTTGCTCGCACTGCTTTTTTTGGTTTTCTCCTGCAAAGGGAAAGTCAAGGAAGATTTGGCTGTTCCCGGATACGAAATGGAACAGGGCGAGCTGAAAGTGTCTGAACAGGCAATGAATGAGATTGTCGAGAATATTTCTTCCCCCATCGAAATGGCTGCTATCGTGAAAGAATTGGGAACACCCTTTTCCAGTCGCTATCTCTCGAATCTTGACAACATCAGCAACCACGAGAGCAGTTTTAAAATGGCCTATCATCTGGGCATTCTGGGAGCCGACCTTGGATACCTCAATGTCTATGAGAAGACCGGAAGTTCGGTGAATTACCTCGCCGCTATCAGCAAAATCGCAGACGGATTGAAGATCAGCCAGTTCTTCGACTTCAACACCATGAAAAGGCTTGCTACCTCCAGCCACAATATCGATTCCCTGATGTTCCTCTCAGTTCACAGTTTTAACCTGATGGACGATCATCTGCGGCTCACCGACCGGAGCAATCTCAGCGCGCTGATGATTACCGGGGTGTGGATCGAGGGCATGTATCTTGCCACTCAGGTGGTTAATGAAAAGCCCGATACAAGCCTTGCCCAGTATATCGGGGAACAAAAAGTAATCCTCAACGATATTTTGCTGATACTGAAAAACTACCAGCGCGACTCGCAGTTTGCCGATCTGATCAATGATCTTGAAACCATTAAGGTCGAATTCGACAAAGTCAAAATCACTTACCAGCTTGGCGAACCCGTGGCTGTTGAAAAGGATGGCATGCTGATGATCATTCAGCAGGAGAGCAGCAGTGTGGAAATCAACGATGAGTCGCTGAAGAGAATCATCGAAATAACCTCCCGCATCCGAAATAAGCAATTAACGGTTTAATTTATGATCAGAAATATTTATATATATATTCTTCTCATATCCGGAACCTTTATTTCCCTGGATAACTGCATTGCTCAAACTATGAATGAGGATGTTCAGAAGTGCGCTCAGACTGCCGGTAAGGATGTTACCTATCTCAAGGATTTTATTGTTGCACTTGAGGCTGCTCCCCCGAACCAGAAGCCTCCATTGTACCGCTCCTCCCTCGCCCTGAGAAAGGGAGTTGTGTACCGTTTCAGCATCTGCAACGGTGATAATTCCGAGGGAGAAGCCGTTCTGCGCTTATACGATCAGGCAAACCTTCTTCTGAGCACGTTTTATCCCGAAACCGGAAAGGAATACAAATCCATCAGCTTCGCCTGTCAGAAATCGGCTGCCTATACCGTGGTCATCAGTTTTAAGGAAGGCAAAAAGGGCGATGCCATCGGGATCTTGTCTTATGTAAACAAGTAGTTGGATCCACAAACTTCATCCTTCGAATCTCAGAGCTTACCCATCAGGTTGGCCAAGGCCAGAAAAACAACGTACGTTAGCAGCAAATAAAGGAGCGATTTGTTCACTATGCTTTTGCGGGCATTCACAAAATAATTGGTGAGTATAAACGATATTGAAATCCCAATTACGTAGCTGAACCCCGCATTGAATCCCGATAACAGCAAAAACACCAGCGAACCGCTTATAAACAGCCAGAAAAGAACCATAAAATAATTTCGGACATAGATTTTTCGGAATTGAAACACTTTAACGAGAAACACGCTCGACAGCAGAATCAGGAAGCCGAGGTAAATCCAGAAAACCCATAATATCCAAGGGTAATGCGGAATGTTAAATTGTATCGCGAAAATGGATTCGATCCCTGCGATGAATCGGGGAATGCTCCCATCTCCAAGAAAGAGCAGGGCAAAGGTAACCATAAAGGGTACGCTCAGGCCCAGAACGGGAAGGACATATTCCCTCCAATAAAAAGGGCGCTGCACCATGTTGGCAATCCATATAAAACCCAGCATGTATGCGAGGGGCGCATAAAACAAGCTGCCCAGACCGAGCATTAACCCTGCCTCAAAAAAACGATACGAGTTCGGATCCTCCTGATGCGAATGAAATATAAGTTCAAGGGCCAGGATCATGAAGATGGTAGCCGGCAAAACAGGATTCCACTGCATTAATTCGGGGGAGTGGCTTGCAACGATAACAAAAAACAAGGCCGGAAGAAACGTCCTTTGCTGTACCAGAACAAACCGGGCATTTATCCTTACCAGCATAAAAGCTTCAATCAGCATCAGCACGAAAGCCATAAGTTTCGAGACAATCGGGGCGTTCTCAAAAAGTTGGCTCAGCAGGCTGGAAAGCGGCATGGAACTATCTGCCTCGTTCCTGAATGCTATTCCGGGGGATAAAAACTCGGGCATCCAAAGCCCTGTTGCCAGGAGGAAGATGATGCTTGCTGTAACAAACCGGTTGCCGGTAATGAGTTTATAAAACACTTCAGTTGATTTTTATAGTTGCTCTCCCATTTGTTAAAGAAGGTCGGCCCCGATATCCCTTCTCCAGTACCTTCCTTCGAACTCAAGCAGACCGATATTTTTATAGGAACTCTTCAGGGCTTCAGCCATACTCGTGCCATACGAACTTACTGCCAGTACCCTTCCTCCGTTGGAAACAATCTTATCGCCGGAATTCTTTGTGCCTGCATGGAAAACAATGCTGCTCTCTACCTTTTCGAAGCCTGTGATAGGCTTTCCCTTCTCATACTCGCCCGGATACCCGCCTGCCACCATCATTACGGTACATACGGTTCTCTCGTCGGTAACGATTTTCTGACTTTTAAGATCGCCTTTTCCACAGGCAGCCAGGACTTCGAGAAAATCGTTTTTTATGCGGGGCATCACCACCTCGGTTTCAGGGTCGCCCATACGGGCATTGTATTCTATCACGATGGGCTCGCCATTGACTTTAATAAGTCCCAGAAATATAAATCCCCTGTAAAAAATCCCTTCTTTCTTTAAACCTTCAATGGTGGGCTTAACGATACGGCTCTCTACTTTTTCCATAAAAACGGAATCGGCAAATGGCACGGGCGAAACGGCACCCATACCACCGGTGTTAAGACCTGTGTCGCCCTCTCCAATGCGCTTGTAGTCTTTTGCCTCGGGGAGGATCAGATAGTCGCTCCCATCGGTAAGCACAAACACCGAACACTCGATCCCGCTGAGAAATTCTTCAATAACAACAGTCGACCCGGCCTTCCCGAACTTTCCGGAGAGCATCTCGCGCAACTCCTTCCGAGCTTCATCGAGATCGTTGAGGATAAGAACTCCCTTGCCCGCTGCCAGTCCGTCGGCCTTCAGTACATAGGGAGGTTGAAGCGTCCTGAGAAACCGGTAGCCCTTGGCCAGAGTTTTTGTGGAAAACGATTTGTAAGCTGCCGTGGGGATATTGTACTTTACCATAAACTCCTTGGCAAAATCCTTGCTTCCCTCGAGCATGGCTCCTTTTTTCGTGGGACCGATTACGGGGATGTCGCGAAGCTGACCGTCGGCAAGGAAAAAGTCATGAATCCCCGCAACCAGGGGAACCTCGGGGCCAACAACAACAAGCTCGATATCGTGTTCCAAAACAGCTTGTTTAATAGCTGGAAAGTCCTCAGTGCCGATGGACAGGTTTGTGCCACAATGTGCAGTACCCGCATTGCCGGGGGCGATAAACAACTTGGTAAGCCTTGGGCTCTGTGCGATTTTCCATGCCATTGCATGCTCGCGACCGCCGGAGCCGAGGATAAGGACATTCATGGGAAAAGATTTTATGTGCGAAGATAAAAAAAAGGGGGTGAAGAAACTGACTTTTTATGAAAAGATGCACAAAGCTTTTATGGCTTTGTTTTACCTCTCCCGATTCCAAAAACCCTGCGGTAAAGTCCGGCTTGTTTTTTATACCAATCCGGACTGCAAATTTTGTTTGCCAGTTCTGTCCGCATCTCTTTGTCCCATAGGGCTCTTACCGGCTTACCAACATAACCCAGAAACGAGCGGATAAGAAAAAAGGAGGCAATTCCCACGAAACGATAACGGAGATTCCATGTAAAACGCTTGCGGAAAGTATGCATGAACAAAGCTGGGGAAAGCCGCTTCGGGGGAGCATTTCCGAAGGTGTCGTAAACAATATCGAGGAAGCCGGAGGAAGTCCTGCGGAAATGCCTAAAATCGCGGAACACCAGCTCAAGGTCTTCACGTGCGGAAAGCAGAAAAATGTCATAGAGATTCCGCAGCGACTCCCGGGCATAGACCCGGCCGTAATGATCGAATTGGGCATGGATTAAATTATGGATTATCTTATGCTCGTCCGACATCACCAGAAAGCCACTGTTGGCAGAGGCCGGGCGTGCATCGCGGAAAGCAGTTTCCGTATTGAAGACGCGCGTGAAACGATTCCCGACCGGCATGCGGTGAAGCTCCACATACACCGGTTCACCTACCTTATAAAGAATGGGGTAGTGCTTGGTCCGGTCTTTCTTTGACGGCTCATAAGTCTGCTTGCTTTGATAAGCATTGGCAAGTAGAATATCGGCAGCTGTTTCGAACACTTCATCTCTTACGAGAATGTCGATATCGTGAAGAATCCTTTCGCCCGGGTAGCGGTAAAGTCCGTCGAGGATGTTCCCGACCCCTTTCATAAAGATGGGTTGTATGTTTTCTT
>CAMAZH010000055.1 GCA_945863035.1 Chitinophaga pinensis
GAAAAGGGTATTTCGGTAGTGGCCTTAAAGGTTAAGTATCCGCAAGGCGGCGAGAAACAGCTGGTTCAAGCTCTGATCAATCGAGAAGTGCCCTCTGGAGCCCTCCCCATCGACGTTGGAGTAGTTGCCTTTAATGTAGGCAGTGTCTACGCAGCCTATCAGGCGGTTCAGAAAAACAGACCTTTGATCGACAGGGTCGTCACTGTTACCGGCAAGTCGGTTAAAAACCCGTCCAATTTCCTTACCCGCATCGGGACACCGGTTCAGGCACTGATCGACGCGGCAGGAGGTTTGCCCGAGGACACGGGCAAAGTTGTTAACGGGGGCCCTATGATGGGCAGAGCCATCAGCAGTCTGGATGTGCCGGTTGTTAAAGGGAGCTCGGGAATACTGGTGATACCCGATTCCGAAGCTAACCGTCACGAAATAGCAAACTGCATACGCTGTTCAAAATGCGTAAGTGTATGCCCAATGGGCCTGGAGCCCTATCTGCTGATGAGTCTTGCCGAAAGGGAATACTTTGAAAGGATGGAAACGGAAAAGGTAATGGATTGCATGGAGTGCGGCTCCTGCAGTTTCACCTGTCCTTCAAGCCGGCCGCTTCTCGATTATATCAGGCTCGGCAAAGGAAAAGTAACCCAGATTATCCGGGCAAGAAAAAACTAACAATAATCCGACAATAACGACTTCCAAATATGAGCATTTTCACAGTATCCCCCTCTCCCCACGTTCACTCAGAGCAATCGGTCCCGAGACTGATGTACGGGGTGGTAATTGCCTTATTGCCCGCATTGGCGGTTTCGGTCTTTTATTTCGGGATCGGAATGATTATTATAACTGCTGTTTCGGTCATCTCCTGTGTGCTTTTTGAGTTCCTGTTTCAAAAGTACCTGCTGAAGAACCCATCGACGCATCTCGACGGGTCGGCAGCACTTACCGGGCTCCTTCTAGCTTTCTGTCTTCCTGCCAACCTGCCCTGGTGGATGGTGGTTATCGGCGCGTTGGTTTCCATAGGTATTGCAAAAATGACTTTTGGCGGACTGGGAAACAACATTTTTAACCCGGCTCTTGTGGGAAGGGTTTTTCTCTTCATCTCTTTTCCAGCGGCCATGACCGCCTACCCTGTACCCGGCCAATGGTGGGAATATATGGATGCCACGACCGGCGCAACTCCCCTGGGAATAATGAGCGAAAGCCTTGCGAATAACATGCCGGTTAGCGAAATCATGACAAACATGCCCTCCAACCTTGATCTCTTTCTCGGGAAAATGTTGGGATCCGCAGGAGAAGTTGCGGCATTTGCTCTTTTACTCGGCCTGGTTTATCTGCTCTTGAAAAAAATCATCACCTGGCACATTCCTGTATCCATTCTGGTTGCCGTTACTCTTTTCGCCGGAGCCCTGAATATTGGAAACCCGGAGAAATTTGCTCCCCCGATGTTCCACTTGCTTACAGGAGGTCTTATGCTCGGCGCAATATTCATGGCTACCGACTATGTAACCTCCCCCATGGCGGTAAAAGGAATGGTAATTTATGGAATAGGAATCGGGATCTTGACCATTCTCATTCGCTCGTTTGGCGCTTATCCCGAAGGGGTGCAGTTTGCCATTCTGCTGATGAACGGGTTTACTCCCCTGATAAACAAATACGTGAAACCCAAAAGATTCGGAGAAGTTAAACATGGCTAAGAAAGAATCCACATTTGGCAATATGCTGCTGGCTTTGGTAATTATAAGCCTGGTATCGTCCACAACCCTGGGCTTTGTCTACGAATTTACCAAAGAGCCCATCCGCTTGGTGGAAATCAACAAAACCAACGCTGCGATTCAAGCCGTGGTGCCGATTTTCGACAACCAGCCCGCAACCGAAATGTTCAAGGTGGCTTACGAAAAAGACAGTCTGAAGTTTTATCCCGCCCTGAAAGAGGGGGTATTGGTGGGCACAGCTGTGGAATCCTTCACACAAAAGGGTTTCAGCGGGCTTATAAAACTCATGATTGGCTTTGCCCCCGACGGGACCATAATCGACATTTCCGTGCTTCAGCATCAGGAAACACCCGGATTGGGCGATAAAATCGAGAATTCAAAATCCGGTTTCAGCGCACAGTTCCAAGGGAAAAATCCCGAGAGCTTCAAGCTGATCGTTAAAAAAGACCGTGGAGATGTGGACGCAATCACAGCTTCCACAATAAGCTCGCGCGCCTATTGTGATGCAGTACAAAGAGCATACAATGCCTATATGAGCTCGCGGAAAAGCGAATAAAAAGTGCGGAAAGTTTAAAATACTAATGATCGGTACACAAAAAACAAAGACATGAACCAATGGAAAAATTTCACTAAGGGATTTTTAAAGGATAATCCAATCCTTGTACTTCTCCTTGGAATGTGTCCAACTCTTGGAACAACCACATCAGGCATCAATGGTCTGAGTATGGGCCTAGCCACAACTTTTGTATTGCTGGGCTCCAACGTTTTTATCTCCCTGTTGAAAAA
Source organism: Chitinophaga pinensis (assembly GCA_945863035.1). Lineage (GTDB taxonomy): Bacteria > Bacteroidota > Bacteroidia > Bacteroidales > JACJXF01. The sequence goes on from CAMAZH010000055.1 coordinate 2,493, forward strand.
CTTCATTCCCGACAAAGTAAGAATCCCCGCATTTATTGTTGTAATAGCAAGTTTTGTAACCGTTGTTGAACTTGTAATGAAAGCCTATCTGCCCGACCTCTTCAACACGCTTGGGCTGTTCATACCTCTTATTGTTGTTAACTGCATCGTACTGGGACGCGCCGAAGCCTTTGCCAGCAAGAACAATGTCTTCAGTTCTGCTATCGACGGATTAGGTATGGGGCTTGGCTTTTCCATGGCTCTGTTTCTTCTGGGTACCATCAGGGAAATATTAGGTTCCGGATCCGTGCTTGGTTTCAAATTTATCTCGGGGGATGGGATGCTGGTGTTCATTTTAGCACCGGGAGCATTTTTGGCACTGGGTTATCTCATTATGCTGGCCAATCAGTTGAAAAAGAAACTTGTGAAGTAAAAAAGCAATCGGTCATTAAAAAGCATCGAACCAATAAATATGTTTTGAGAAAAGGAATTATAACGTGAATCGAGCCTTCAATCCTCAAAATTGAACGCCTGGCAGATCACGAATCCTTAAAAACGCAGGTCAAAAAATTCAAAAAAGACACAACATGGAATATATTCTGATTATTATTTCAGCCGTTTTCATCAGCAACATTGTGCTTGCGCAATTCCTGGGAATCTGTCCGTTTATAGGTGTTTCCAATAAAGTAGAAACATCCATCGGGATGACCGGTGCCGTAACATTTGTTATTGTGCTGGCAACGGTTATTACCTACATGGTTTACACTTTTGTTTTGGTTCCTTTGGGAATTGAATTCGCGCGCACCATAACCTTTATACTAATCATTGCCGCTCTGGTTCAGTTGGTTGAAATCATCCTCAAGAAAGTCAGTCCGTCAATGTATCAGGCTCTGGGGATTTTCCTCCCCCTGATTACAACCAACTGTGCAGTTCTTGGTGTAGCTGTCCTGGCGGTTCAAAAAGACATGAACCTTGTTCAGAGCACTGTTTTCGCGTTCGGCAATGCCTTGGGATTTGGTTTGGCGCTGATTACCTTTGCCGGTATCCGTGAGCAACTCGACCTGCTCAACATCCCCAAACCCATGCGAGGAGCTCCGATTGCACTTATTGTTGCAGGTATGCTTGCGCTGGCGTTTATGGGATTCGCGGGGATTGTTTAATAGCTGGCTACTTTTCCTGAATGGACCTCATCGAAAAAACCATTGAATTCGTAAAATCCTCGCTGGCGAGTGCCGAGGGAGGTCACGACTGGTGGCACATACAGAGGGTATTGAACAACACCCGCAGCATTGCATCAAAAGAGCAGGTCGACCTGGAGATTTGTGAGCTGGGTGCGCTACTCCACGACATTGCCGACCCAAAGTTCCACAACGGCGACGAGAAAAAGGGAGGCCGTATAGCCCGGGAATTTCTGACCCTGAACTCCGTCCCGGAAAAGCAAATTCTTGCGGTACTCGATATCATCGACAACATCTCTTTCAGCAAAGGAACCGACACAAAAACGAACAAATCGCCCGAGCTGCAAGTGGTGCAGGATGCCGACCGCCTCGATGCCATGGGGGCTATCGGGATTGCCAGGGCTTTTAATTACGGGGGATATAAAAACCGGATCATGCATGACCCTTCGATTCCCCCGAAAAAATACGCCAACAGCAATGAATACCGCAACAGCGACTCCCCTACCCTGAATCACTTCCATGAAAAGCTCCTGCTTTTGAAAGATCTTATGAATACGGATACCGGCAAGGAAATGGCAGAGAAACGCCATGCCTTCATGCTGGATTTCCTGAAGCATTTCCATGGGGAATGGAACGGGGAGGTGTAAAAGCCTTTTTTTTTTGGCGTGTGATCCTGACTTATCAGCCCTCTACAGCCAAATCAGGATGAGCAGATCATGTCATTGTAAGAATTTGTTTCTCAGAGCAGAAAGAGATTTACAGGAATTGCACAATGTGGAAAAACAATTATCTTTAGCGTCATAAATATGCAGATTTGCCGTGCCTACGCCCAAGAAAAATATCGCCAATTCCTATTCGCTGCGGTGGTTGCTGCTGTTGTTTCTTTTTCTTCACCCGGGGAATAGCCTAAGAGCGCAATTATCGCTCGACAACCTTGATTACGATCGCATCCCCCAGAAAAAAATCATTCATTTCATTGAGCAGCAAAAGAAGTGCGGCCGCAAGCATTTTTCCGATTTTGAGCCCAAGTGCTTTATGGAACAGGATTCGGCAAGGTATAGCAAAGTTTCGACCAGCTATATTATCCGCGGAAAAACAGATGAAGTCTGGAACGAGTATTTAAGGATACAACCCAACGAGGCCTATTCGGGCAGAATTGTGGGCTTCGGATTTTTGTATTCAAAGGATGAGGACAAGATATCCTATAAAGGAGACCGCTTCGAAAAGATGAAGGTGGGACAGCTTTTCTTTTTCAATGTGAGGCTTCTCGGGGGAATTCGAAATCTGGGAATTGCCGATGAGGTTACCGCAATTGACGATGATCTGAAAATCATTCGCTTTTGCTATATTGAAAACGGGAAGACAGAAGGAACTCAGGAAATCCAGCTAAAAAACACCGCTGAAGGCTATACCGAAATCACGCATGACACATGGTACAAAAGCAAGTCCAGATTCCGCGACAATATGCTGTACCCCTTCTTCCACAAACGTTCGGTAAACGAGTATCACCATATTATCCGCGCCCGCATTGAGGATGGGGAGCCGATGATGTCAAAAAATTAAGTGGGTGTAATTCGCAAGAATTGATAACAGGGAGAAAAGTTCCCTGCTATCAATTCTTGGCATTTGGGCCTCTGAGGTAAAATCCGGATTAAAGACTCCCTCCAAAATCGGCCTTAAATTTAGCGATCAGTTTCTCGGGCCAGTTGGAAGTAGGCGTAAGACGGCCATTAAAGAAACGAAGTACCGCAGGCTCCTCGGTAAACTTCAGACCCCCTATCAGCTCGCGGTTTTTAAACAGCCATTGAACCCTGTCCACAACAAACATTGTTTGAGAAAGAGTAAACACCCGTCTGGGAAAAGCCAATCGCAGAAGCTCCACGTCGGCAAGAACGTCGTTTCCCTTGTCATCCCTGACGCTTGAAATCGTTCCGCGTTCCATACCTCGTATACCAGAGACTATATATAATGCTGCTGCCAGGGCACCTGCAGGATATTCCGCCTGAGGCACATGAGGGAGGAATCCCATAGCGTCGATATGACAACCAAGGGCACCTGCGGGGGTTACCACGGGAATCCCCGATTTATCCAATTCGTTAACCGCATATTCAATAAAGGATGGTGACTGGGAAATCACAGTTTCATCGGTGGTTTCGTAAAGGCCGATTGCCATTGCCTCAATTTCGCGAACCGACATTCCTCCATAGGTTGTAAATCCTTCAAACAAAACAACCAAATCGCGCATTTTCATGAATAGCTCCTCACTGTTGGTGCAAATGCCGCCACCGCGGGTCGAACTTACCTTGCGACTCGAGAAGTACACAATATCGGAAAGGCTGCACATGGTTAAAAGGATATCCGCTATGGAGGCGTTTTTAAACTCTTCCTCGCGTTTTTTGATGAAATAGGCATTTTCACCAATAAGACTGGCATCCAGAACAATGATAATGCCATGTTTGTCGGCCACTTTCTTCACTTCCCGCATGTTTTGGATGGAGAAGGGTTGTCCACCTATTAAATTTGTGGAAGCCTCCAGTCGGATAAAGGGAACGTGCTCTTTTCCGTATTTCGCAATTACATCGTTGAGCTTATTGATATCAATGTTCCCCTTAAAAAGAACATCGCTTTTTATTTTGAGAGCTTCCTCGGTATAAATTTCCAGAACTTCACCACCATTCAACTCCATATGGGCTTTGGTAGTTGTAAAGTGATAGTTCATCGGGATGGCATCGCCTTTTTTAATAAATGCCTGGGAAATTATGTTTTCGGCTGCTCTTCCCTGATGTACCGGGAGCACCCAATGCTTGCCAAACACATCGCGCACGGCCTGCTCCATGCGGTAAAAGCTCTGAGAGCCCGCATAAGCATCATCGGCCCTGAGCATCGACGCAATCTGATTGTCGCTCATGGCATTGGTACCGCTATCGGTAAGCATATCCAGGAAAATATCAAGAGTATTCAGCTGAAAGGTGTTGAATCCGCCTTTTTCGATTGCGGCAAGTCTTTCATCAACCGGTTTCAGAAATAATTTCTGAACCATTCTGACTTTATGAAGTTCAACGGGTATGTTCAGCCCGTTTGAGAATTTTATCTCAGAAGTAGGATTTTGAATCATTTGGATGTGTTTTGGGTTTCCTTACAAATTCCGCCAAAAATAGAAGTGTTTTTTTAATTAGCAACAATTTTGCCTGACTAAGTTGCAAATTGGTAGATAAAAAAGACTATTTTGAATAAATTTAAACAACGGAGTCGGCTTTAGGACACAAACAATAACTCAATAACTTTTCCGGAATGAAAATTGCATATGCCCAGACTTTGCGACAAACCCGGAAGTATTGAAGCAGAGGAGACAAAGAGGGGTTTGGTTTGAGTCGAGACCTGCAGACAGGTGAAGACAAGAATCATTTATTTCAAAGGGGAAAATAAATGATTGGATACCTTGGTTTCTGAAACGGTCAGAGCCACTTCCGAAACAACTGTGAAACGCCGATGGTTTTCTATCTTAAAATAGGTAGAATCCGGCAATTTGGGGTAAATAGCAACTTACTTCTGTGAAAGCTTATACTTGTATCTGGCAGCATAGGCGGCTCCGACGATTCCTGCGTTGTTCATGAACTGCGCAGGGATAAGTTTCGCCCTCGATTTAAGTAGTCCCTGGAAGAGTTCGGTCTTCTTGCTCACTCCTCCGCCAATAATAATCAGGTCGGGCCAGGTAAGATCTTCAAGTCTCTTAAGGTATTCGTTGAACCTTGACGCCCAGATTTCCCAACTCAGCTCGTCATTTTTGCGGGCGGCATCTGAAGCGTACTTCTCAGCATCGTCTCCCTTGAGAATAATATGCCCCATTTCGAGATTAGGAACCAATTTCCCACCGGAAAACATAACCGTTCCAAGTCCGGTTCCTACGGTAATCAGCAAAACAAGGCCCTTGTTCCCCATACCTGCTCCAAACTTCATCTCGGCAAGACCTGCGGCATCCGCATCGTTCACAACGTTAACCGGACAATTGGTGGCTTTGGAAAGAAGACTGTCGATATCGGTATTGATCCATGAATTATCAACATTGGCTGCGGTTCTGATAACCCCGTTCTGCACTACTCCCGGAAAACCGGCTCCAATAGGTCCACTCCAATTATAATGCTTAACAATTTCATTGATCACCGTTGAGATGGATTCCGGGCTTGCGATTTTTGGGGTTGGGATCCGGAAACGATCCGTGAGCATCTCACCCTTTTTAGTATTTACTATAGCTCCTTTTACTCCTGAGCCGCCAACATCGATTCCTAAAACATTTGTGTAATTCATCAAGGTAAAATAAATTTGGCTATAAAACTTATATTTCAGCAGATTAGCAATAATACGCCGTTCGATTGATAATTATGAGGGTCTCAATTTACAAACAAATTGGAGTTTTTGCCACTTTTTAAAAATAAAAAATGATTTTATAAGATCAATCCTTTTTATAAAAAAACTTGTTATCTTTAATATACTGTGAAAAGCAAGATTTGGCATATTTTATGATTGTTGAAACCACAAGTATTTCCAAGCCGAAATGTTTTACGAACTAAGCATATACAATTGGGCGGATTTTACAATTCTAATTGTAGAAGATGATATAAGCAGCACCTTTTATCTTAAGGAGGTGCTTAAAGATACGCATGTGAACATTTTACATGCACCGGACGGACAAAAAGCGGTTGATATTTGCACAAGCACTCCTTCTATCAACCTGGTTCTCATGGATATCCGGATGCCAGTCATGAATGGGTTTGAGGCTACCCGCGCCATCAAACTTTTCCGGCCAGATTTGCCCATAATTGCGCAAACAGCCAACATTATGATTGAGAACCGCAATCATTGCATTGAAGCAGGATGCAATGATTTTATTGCCAAGCCAATAGATTCGGAGGAGTTGCTGGAAATGATCAGTGGTTTTCTGAAACAGCCTTGATCACTCCGGGTATCCCCAGACTATGGCAAAAACCTCATTTTGAACCTCTTGCTTTTATCTACGCTAGTCTGCGAAAAGGGATCGCTGTGGTATTTATAGTTAAGGTACATGGCGGTCTGATCGCAATAAAACGGACTGGCAGGGATTCCCGATTGTCCCGTGGGGATAATTGTCTTTGAATTGTCCCAATCCCCCACAGTGTAAATGTGCCGATGCGATGAGCCATGGTTGGCGAGGAAAGGTGTATCGAAGGGATACGAATACGGACTAACCGTATGGTAACTTCCTCCCACCGCAAATGGCCCCCTGTTTAGATCGAATGCCCGATCGAGAACCGGCACCTTTCCTAGCGGGTGCTTAAGGGTCAGGGTGTGCATTTTACCCCACTGCCATAACTGCATGTCCTCTCCCATTTTTTCTCTTAGCACAGCAACCGCTGCCACGAAAGCTTCGAAAACGTTCTCGTTGAAACTTTCTGTTTTGTCCACTGTCTTTACATTGTCGCACCAAATCGATCCTCCCTTCATCCTTAACCTGTCGATAAGATAGGTTGGCATAAGGTCCTGATCGATGAACTTCTTGAATGCCTCTGTTCCCAATTCATCTTCAAACACAAGCCTTGTCAGTTCCAGGTAGGTCTGTTCGAAGATGCTGGACGCGATGCTGCTCACAGGCATTGAATAATCCCATTTGCTCAACTGTTCTAATGCGGCAAGGGCAGGTTCGTCAAGTTCAGCCTTGTAAGCTTCGATACACTCCAAAAAAACCGGGGTCATTTTCTCCGCATATATGGAATTCTGATCGGATTGAATCGCGATAAAGTCGTCAACCCCAAGTTTATCGCGTGTTGAAAGGCCTTCGACAATAGACTCGAAGCGCCCCGGGAGATCGAACCAACAGGAGATATAATAAGGGTATTCATCCCCAATGGTTCGGTTGTTAGCGGATGCTACATAACCACATTCCGGATTGTAAGTAAAGGGAAGTTCGTCGAAAGGAACTCTTCCCGTCCAATCGAATAGGGAGGTGTCACCCGGAGCAAAGATTATCGGATTGCCTTTGCGAATGGGAACACCTGCAGCTGTTTGCATTCCGATATTACCTTCTGTGTCAGCATACACAATATTCTGGCTAATGGCAATAAATGTGCTGGCAGCATCCCTGAACTCCTCCCAATTTGAAGCCCGGTTGAATTTGTAAACCGATTCGATCTCGTTGCTGTATTCGTTACCCGTCCAGCGCATCGAGACCACTTTGTTGGAAATCCCTTTAAATGAAGAGATCACCGGTCCGCGATGGGTGAATCGATTGTATTTAACAATAGTGTCACCTTCCTTGGTGTAGATGATTTCCTTGCTGATTTCAAGGGGAAGCCAGTTTCCGTCGAGCTTATAGAAACTGGTATCATCCTTGGAGAGTGTCTCCACATAAAAATCCATGTCATCGAGCATTACGTTAGTCATGCCCCATGCAATATTCTCATTATGCCCGCAGATCACAAAAGGCTGACCCGGCAGGGCAACGCCGGTTACATTGAGTTTACCGGGTACTTCCTGATGAATCTGGTACCAAATACCCGGAGCATTGAGTTCGAGATGCATGTCGTTGGCAAGTATGGGTTTGCCTGTCGTGCTTTTCGCACCGGAAACGACCCAGTTGTTGGATGCTTGGAATACCTGCAGCCCCAGGTCTTTTATTACCTGGTCGACATGATCGAGCTCGGAGATGAATTCCGCTTTGGCTGGAATCAGATCTTTGTTATGCACAAACAAATTTTGCATCGCCATATCGGGGATCAGTTCTTTCGCATGCGCTTCTCCAGCAGTCTCAGCCACCTTGAACAACATAACCTCTGTCTGCCACGCCATTGTAAGGCCCCAAGACATGTAACCAATGAGGTTGGCCGAATGGATGGGCTCCCATGGCTCAGGAGTATATCCGAGAATTGTGAATTCGGGGGGGAGTTTATCCCCCTTTTCAGAAATATATTGATTTATGCCATCGGCAAATGCCTGAAGGCAGGCAACTGTTTCTGCGTTACAGCTGTCGATGACCATTCGCGATTTCTCCGTAAACCGGAGTGACCGAAACAGCTGATCGGCCAAAACAAGATCCCCTCCAAATATCTCCGACAATCTTCCGGTGGTGAGGCGGCGCAGAAGATCCATCTGCCAAAGTCTGTCCTGAGCCATAAGGTAACCCGTTGCGCGATATGCATCATACTCGCTGGAAGCAATAATGTGCGGTACCGCAAAACTGTCGCGTGAAACCGTAACTTCTGCGGAAAGCCCAGAAAGGACAATCTCCCGGTTATAGTCGGGAAGCGCTTTTTTTGCGGTGTAGCGGATAAAAACGCCACCAGCAACTGCAGCTAAAAGGATCAGTAGAAGCAAGCCAACAAGTATGGTTCTGAAGGGTCTCATAGGAATATTTCAGGTTTTGTTAAAATTAAAAAAAGCTTCATAATTACTCCATCAGTCTGATCTTTAAGCGTACCGGCTGATGGTCCGAATTGGCGAATTCCCTATCGAGGGTATTTACCGCAATGATTTCCACATTGGGAGAAATAAGGTAAAAATCGATAATTGTGGTTGGGGTTACCCCTCTTTCAAAAGGTATTTTAACCCTGCGGTTGGTGGCAGTGGCAGGGTCAAAAACCCACTTCCAACTGTCGGGAAGATATCCGTCAGGAATGAGTGTGAAATCATCTCTGTCGAATATATCCGCAGTATATTCCGGTTCAAATGCCGGAGGGGATTGATTCCAGTCACCACCGACAACAATATAATTGCCCTTATCATATTCAGAAACAAGAAAATCCCTGAGGTAATTCATTTCCTGAGTGCGGAGAATTCCTCCCTCATCATAAGCCGAATTATGAGTATTAACAATAAGCAACTCTTTTCCTCCGATCATCGGGTAGCGGTTCACCAGAAAGCAGCGGTCGAGCATAAACAGTGAGGTTGGCCAGTCGAATTTGCCGGGGAAGCTCCAGCGAACGCTACTGGAAGGAACGAATTTACTGAGTGTCTGAAGGCCCGACTCCACCTTTCCCATGGGTTTCAAGGGCGGTACAGGGACAAAGAACACGTCGTAATTTTTACCGAAGAATGACTTATAATCAGGCAGGTTTGAAGCGATACTATCATAAATAGGAGTCCCATAGCTGCGTTTCGAATTTACATCAACTTCCTGCAGAAGGATAAACTCAAGCGTATCGTTGCCCTGAAGTTCCGAAATAACATTTTGGAGGTTTACCAGCACTTGTTTTTTTGTAGTTCTCACTTCTTTGCCGCCGTCATAAAAGAAGTCCATTTCGGAACTTAGCCCGCAATACCCGATATTCCAAATCATTATGTCGATATCGGTCCATTCGGGATAGATGTCAGGATTGGAAGTTTCGAAAACAAGCTCCTGTTTTGCAGGCTTATAATCGCTGACAGTAGCATAAAAGATAAGAAAGGCAATCGTTAACAGGCCAATTACAAAAATCCAGAACAAAAGTTTCAATAATGTTTTCATAAAAGGAGGATCTAAAAGTTTAACTTTTTCGATGGTTTACAATATTATGCCGGATGGATCCCAGAACAATCAAGTATTGGGCAGAGACATAGGTAATCATTATCAGGATTCCCGCAAAGTTGATTTTCATATGAAACTTGTTGATGGCAACCAGCGAGTCAGAAATCACAAAAAGCAAGGCTCCAATGACCACCAGGATATAGCTCAAACCGTTCACCTTCCCATAGCGGTTAAGCGCCGCGAGCAGCATCAAGAGAATAATTACGGTATAGGCAATAACGGGAACCCTCATGTCCCCAAGGCTGCGATACAGATAATAAAGCATGATAAATCCATATAGAACCACAAGGATTGTCTGATACAAGCGACTGGTGAACACTGCGTTTTTTCCTTTGGCCAGACTAAATGCCACAAAATAGACCAATTGGGTGAAAAGGAAGGAGGCCAATCCCCCGATAAAAAGATACTCAGACGCCAGAGGAAAGGAAAAGTCGTCGTTTGAAAACTGAAGGCTGATATCGCCCAGAAAGGAAAAAAACAGGCCAAACATAATCAGACAATGGAATCGGTTGTACTGTCCCCTCACCGAAAAATGGTAAAAAAGCATGAGCGAAGGAATAATCAATGCTTTGGCAATCAGGGCCGGGTATACGAAATGCAGATTTTCTAAAACGATAAACAGGACGGCAATTGCAAAATACCAGAGAGTGAAACGGTTTTGGCTCATATTTGTGTTGAATAACCGCAATTAGAGGAATTCTTCGGTTAAAAATACGATTTTTTTTGAGAAATCATATAAGCAGGGAGAACAAATACCGAATTAAAAAAAATACACTAAATTGCCTCACTAAACTAATTCAATGCTAATGAAAAAAACTACCCCTGCTCTTTTGGCCATATTCCTTTTGGCCTGCATTCCGCTTTTAGCTCAGGAGGAAAGCACAGACAAAGAAAAAATCAAAAAAGGATGGTCTTTTGGGGCTATTCCGGTGGTTGCCTACGACTCTGACATCGGGTTCAAATATGGCGGCCTTGTAAATTTCTATGATTATGGCGACGGCAGCAATTACCCCAAATACGATCAGTCGATCTACCTGGAGTGGTCAAGGACAACCAAAGGAAGCGGCATCAACCAGTTTACCTACGATTCGGAAAAGTTGATTCCCGGAGTACGGATGCTCGCCGAAGCAAGCTACCTTACCGAAAAAGCCCTGGACTTCTATGGTTTCAATGGATACAATGCCTATTACAACTCAAGTTTCGAGGATCAGGATGATCTTGCGAATTATAAATCAAGGATGTTTTACCGCATGGATCGCAGCATGCTCCGTTTGAAAACCGATTTTATTGGCAAACTTCCTGTTGAAAACCTCAAATGGTTCGGGGGAGTCGAGTTTTATAACAACAAAATCGATACCGTCGACATTGGCAACCTGAACAAGGGAAAAACGGAAGACCTGCTTCCGGCCATTGGGGGAGGTTTGTATGGCGACTTTGTAAACTGGGGGCTTATCCCAACTGATCAGGTTGACGGAGGAAACACAACCCTCTTCAAACTGGGTGCAATTTACGATACGCGCGACAACGAGCCCAATCCCATGAAAGGAATCTGGACCGAGCTGCAATTCCTTGCTGCCCCCGGCTTTCTGAGTAACGATTACGGCTATACCCGGATGGCTCTTACGCACAGGCAGTATTTCACCCTGGTGCCAAAAGCTTTGAGTCTGGCTTACCGCGTGTCATATCAGGCAAAACTCTCTGGAACCATGCCGTTTTACATGCTTCCTTTTGTGTTTAACTCTACGCCCCAGCTTACCCGTGATGGTCTCGGGGGAGCAAAAACAATGCGCGGAATTCTTAGGAACCGCGTGGTTGGTGAGGATTTTGTGTATGCAAACGCGGAGTTGCGTTGGAAAGTGTTGAGAACGGTGGTGCTGAACCAGAATTTTTATATCGCTTTAGCTGGATTTGCCGATGCAGGTATGGTAACCGGTAAATATGAACTCCCTTCGGTAACCGACCCTGATGCCATTACCTGGTTGGCCCAATCTGAAGACGAATCATTGCATATCAGCTACGGTGCAGGTGTGCACTTTGCGCTGAACGACAACTTCATTGTAACTGTAGATTACGGTCTGGCTGCCGACAAGCGCGACGGCGACAGCGGGATGTATATTGGTTTGAACTTCTTGTTTTAAAAAACCCCTTGGTATAAACAGGAAGGAATTAACCACAGAGTTACACAGAGGAGAAACCATAGAAAAAACTCTGTGTGACTCTGTGTGACTCTGTGGTAGAAAAGACAAGAAATATTTATAGCACAGTATTAATATTGAGTAATGAAAAAAAATATTTTCCTCAGTCTTCTGTTTCTATTATCTGCAGTTCGTGTGTTTCCCCAAACCATCGATCATCCGAACTATGGACTGAAAAGTCATGAGACACTTGAAATTGAGTCTTTGGTTTTGACTGCAAGTTCCACCACTTTTTTCATGGTGATTGAGAATCGGAGTCTTGATGGAAGTTTCTGTGCCGACAAAAAGATTTTCCTACAACTGCCCGACGGGAATCGGTTAAAGATACAGGAAGCCACCGGGATACCGCGCTGTCCGGACTCATACATATTCAAGAGATTTGGTGAAAAACTATATTTCAGTCTCTCGTTTCCCGCGATTCCAGATAATACCGATTGGCTTGATCTTGTCGAGGATTGCGAAAATGCCTGTTTTTCATTCAACACTGTGATTCTAAACACAGATCTTAATCAGAAAATCGATCATGCTTATGCACTTGTGGATTTAGGGAATTTTTTGGAAGCCCATAAGGAATTTGAAGCCATGCTATTGGATTTCCAGAGCAATAACAGTAGTTATACAGGAGCAATTTATTGGAACCTGGTTACACTTTCCAGGAACCTAGGCGACGATTCCAAAGCTAACGAATGGTTGGATACGCTTATCAATTCGGAAATCCCTCTAAAAGAAAAATACATTAGCAGTCTTAAAAAAGATTAGTCAGCAAAGCTTTTCATAGGAAATTCTCTGTATTCAAAAAAATCAGAAAACGACACGTTTTGGTATTAATGAAGCTGCATTGAAATTTAGTATCAATCCTAAAGGGCAACCTGAAATCGCCAAGTAGTGTATAACGCAAGCGTATTGTCCTTCCGCTATTCTGTTCTGAGCTTTGACTTCCAAAATGATTTTATCAAAAACCACAAAATCCGCATAGTAGAAATGCGGGAGAGTGTGACCTTTATATATTATATCGTATTTTTTTTCGCGCTCAAATGGAATTCCCATTTGTCTGAACTCGAATTCAAGAGCGTCTTTATATACAACTTCAAGCAGTCCTTTTCCCAATATGCGATGGATTTCCATACCTATCCCAATGATCTGGTAGCTCATTTCATTCAATTGATTTTCTTTGTTCATGTTTGTAGTTCATTAAGTTGGTTTTCTATTAATGACTTGAAAACTGAAAAATCAGCGTTAGCCTCCGATTTTTTTCAAAGAATTATTTGCCACAGATTTGACGCCTCAGGTTTTCAAGAGTTGGATGCTGTTGCAGCGTTAAGATGAATCTGTGCCTGCCTTGATATTCCATATCGAAAATCAGGTAATTCGCGAAATACCAATCTGTGGCAAATAAATCTGTGGCAACTCGCTGTTTTTTTAACGAATTATTTGCCACAGATTTTGTTGCCACAGATTTGATGCCTCAGGTTTTCAAGAGTTGGATGCTGTTGCAGCGTTAAGATAAATCTGTGCCTGCCTTGATATTCCGTATCGAAAATCAGGTAATTCGCGAAATACCAATCTGTGGCAAATAATCTGTGGCAACTCGCTGTTTTTTTAACGAATGATTTGCCACAGATTTTGTTGCCACAGATTTGACGCCTCAGGGTTTTAAAAGGTGGCTGCTGCTGCTGCTGCGTTAAGGAGGATCTGTGCCAGCCTCGATATTCCGTATCGAAAATCAGGTAATTCGCGAAATACCAATCTGTGGCAAATAATCTGAGGCAACTCGCTGTTTTTTCAAAGAATTATTTGCCACAGATTTTGTTGCCACAGATTTGATGCCTCAGGGTTTCTTAAGCAGGTAACCGTTACAGCATTATGACGGATCTGTGCCAACCTTGATATTCCATATTGAAAATCAGGTAAACCACGAAATACAAATCTGTGGCACACTATAATAAAACAAAAAGAGCCGTCGTTTCCGACAGCTCCTTTAATTCAAACTAAATAACTTAGAAGCTCAGATCAACTCCAATACCTAAAAAGAAATTGTCTTTATAATAGGTTTCAAGGGCGGGAATGTTTGCACCTGTAGCCGAAAAGATATGATCAACGGTTTTTTCGCCTTCAGCATACATTGTGTAACCGAAACCGAGGTTAACCCCAATCATTTCGTTTATCTGATATTTTCCACCCAGTCCGATTGTACCTGAAGTCAGACTGTAGGAAAGATCACTCTGATAATCCTGAGCGTTTACTCCGGTTTTACCATAGAGGAATCCACCGCTGGCCAATAGTTTCTCGGTGATATTGTATTCAAGTCCGGCAGCAATTTCATACAAGTTATTGTCGATAACCTTATCGTTTTCAACATACACGCCATCAAGTTTCTTTCCGTAATTGGCGCTTTTATCGAAATAGTAATGCGTTCCGATGCTGGCTCCCAATTTGTCGCTCACCTTATAGCTGGCTCCGATTGCAAGCATAGCAGGCATGTCGTTTCTGAGTTTTTCACCATCGGGAAACATGGTAACAGGCGTTGCGCCCGAAAAGCCGGTAGTAAAATCTTTGGTTGTGTTGTTGGTAAGCTCAATTTTGGTGGCCATTTCGTATTTAACCCCGATATTCAGTTTTTCACTGGGGGAAATGTTTACACTGAAAATGGGAGTGATACCGGAACCGGTCTGCTCATTATCAACTTCCTGATCGCTAAGGATGTAAGCTGTGGCATTATATTTTGCTTCAGCACCTGCAAAAACAGCATTAGCTGTGCTAATGGTAACATTGGTCGCAGAACCAAAAGCACTCAGAGCACCTTCAAGCTGAGCTCTCTGAGTAGCGTTAATTATAGTTGCAGCTTCAGCTTCAACAAGTGTCATATCGCCAAAAGCAGCATTTGCAGCGATAATTCCAGCTGTGCTGGTTTTTGCCCCGCCTGCCTGAGTAGCAATACCGGTCATAATAGCATTTGCAGGAGTCCATGAGGCACCTCCCCCGAAATTGTAAAGTTCAATAGACTTGAGATGACCCATGTAAGTGTTTTTTGCAGTTACATAGCGAACACCTGCAGAAACTGAGATCATGTCGTTGATTTTGTAGGAAACGCCTCCCTGATATCCGAAGAAAACCGAAGTGCCTTCGAAATAGGCATCAAGACGGTAATCATTTACTCCCTGGGATGCTAAGGAAGGAACAAGGTCGGAAACACCCATTTCAAATGAGGGCAAACCTTTTTCAAAGATTGCGCCGCCACCGCCGCCAACTGGGTTAAATCCGAAGGAAAATGCGAATTTATCCATTTTGTATACAGCGTAAACACTTGGGAAAATCGGAGCGGAAACTTTTCCTTCGTAAAGCGACTCATTTAAACCAAAACCTCCACCGGGACCAGTGTAGAAGTTTTCAACTCTCTTTGTCTGGGCAATTGTTTGATTTGATATAGAAATATGAAAGCCGTTATTCAGCTTCATAAGTCCGGCGGGATTGAAATAGACAGCTTCAATTCCAACCGATGCGTCCTGCGCAGGCATTCTTACCCAGGAAGCACTTTGATTTGTGTTCGTGACGATGCCGCCAGCGAACAAAACACTGCTTGCACACATGGATGCGGCAAGGCTAAGTAGTTTTTTCATACGTTTAGAGGTTTTGTTTACGAAGGCGAAGTTATACCGATTGTTAAAATTCACAAAGAATTTTCGACTTTTTTATATACATGTATATTGATATGTAGGAGGATGCTTTTGCAATGCGTTGATTTAGTTGCGTTTAGGAATGAGTATTTTATTTTGAAAGTAGATGGATTTTCGAATGTGACAATTTGAAAATGCGAGAATTAGTCAATTTGAAAATTAGTCAATTTGAAAATGCGTCGAAGCCAACTCACTCTCACTTAGCGAAGCGCACTCACTAATACTCACTAAGCGAAGCGTACTCACTAATACTCACCAAGCGAAGCGTACTCACTAATACTCACCAAGCGAAGCGTACTCACTGATACTCACCAAGCGTAGCGCACTCACTTCCACTCACCAAGCGCAGCGCACTCACTAATACCCACCCTCCCATTTACCCATTAACAAATTTTCAAATTTTCAAATTCACTAATCTCTTGCTGCAAAACATATAGCAATTGCCATAAATTATTAATAATTTTTACCTCGATTTTAAAGGTTTACCAATTGTCACGCAACCCTGAAACCCCGTAACCCTGAAACCCTGAAACCCTGAAACCTTGAAACCTTGAAACCCCGTAACCCTGAAACCCCGTAACCCTGAAACCCCGTAACCCAAAAACCCAAAAACCCAGCAACCCTGAAACAATGCAACCCCGAAACCAAACAACCCAACAACCCAAAAAACCCCTAACCCGTGAAACGAAGAATTGCAATAGGCGACATTCATGGTTGCTACAGAACGTTGAAAAAGCTTATCGAATCGCAGGTGAAACCGGAAAAAGACGATGAGATTTATTTTGTTGGCGACTATATCGATCGGGGCCCCGGGAGCCGCGAAGTGCTCGATTATATTATCGATCTGAAATGGAAAGGCTATAAGGTTTTTCCTATAAGGGGAAATCATGAGGACCTTATGGTTAAAGCCTTTTCGGATGAAAAGCATCTTCTGGCCTGGTTTCAGAACGGAGCTGAGGCCACCCTTCAGAGCTTTGATATCCCCGAAAATATTATTAATGATTACGAGGGATTGCGCCTGATCCCCGAACGCTATATCCATTTCCTGTCATCCCTGCCTTATTATTATGACCTCGGCGATTTTATTATTGTTCACGCGGGACTCAATCTCGGATCGTCAGACTTTCTTTCGGATACTCAAGCCATGCTCTGGAGTCGCGAGGTAAAAGGCCTGAACCTGCTTAAGGAGGGCTGCTGCATAATTCACGGACACATCCCGATGCCTATTGTTACCATCAAACCCAACCTGATGCGCAAGGATACCCGAAACCTCAACATCGACGCTGGCTGTGTTTACAAGGATCTTCCCGGTTACGGCATCCTGGCTGCACTGGAGCTGGATTCCAGAAAGTTGTTTGTGCAGGAGAATATTGATTAAACTGAGAGAATATGGTTTATTAAAGCTCCCTTTTTCTTGTTGCCCCTTTCTGCCTATTTGTCAAATGCATCCGGATTTCTCAATGTTTCTCTAGCGACCGAAGGCTTTTTGTTGCCCGTTACTTTTTTCTATATTTACACCATGAAAAGAAACCTCCCCCTCTGCTTACTGCTCTTGATGGTAGCAACATCCTACTCCTGTCGGGATACTCTGGATACGAACTATAAAAAAGAAATCTCCGATTGGCGTGAGACCCGCATTGAGAGATTAAAGAGCAAAACAGGATGGCTTAATCTGGCCGGAATATTCTGGCTTGAGGAAGGTGAGAACAGCTTTGGATCCGATTCGTCGAACTCTATAGTATTCCCGCCGAGCGCCGCCTCTTTTTATGGAAGTATTCTCAAGACGGGCGACAGCATCCTTCTGAAACCATCATCAAATCCGGAAATAACTGTCAACGGACAGGTGTCGGGCGAAACACTGCTGGTATCGGATGATTCCGGAAATCCCAGTCTTATGGAATCGGGCAGCATTGCCTGGTATATTATCAAAAGAGAAGACCGGTACGCGATCCGGCTGCGCGACTACAACCATCCCCGTATTGCAGCTCTCGACAGCATCCCCTGTTATGAAACTTCTGGAAAGTGGAGGGTTGTTGCTGATTTTATTCCCTTCGACACCCTTCGGCAGGTCGAAACCACCACGGCAACCGGCCGGGTTGACCTCAGCAACTGCCCGGGAGAACTTGTTTTCAGAATCGGCTTCAAAAAATACACCCTCCTGCCCTTTCTGGAAGGAGATGAGCTCTTTATAATCGTAGCCGACAAAACCAATGGAATCGAAACTTATGGAAACGGTCGTTTTATGTACGCCGCCCTTCCGGATTCTCTTAACAAGGTAATCCTCGATTTCAACAAGGCCTACAACCCACCCTGCGCCTTAACCCCTTTTGCCAACTGCCCGATGCCTCCAAGAGAGAATATTTTGGATCTTAAGATAGAGGCAGGGGAGAAAGAGGTGCATTTGTGACGTGATGTGATGATGTGATGTGATGTCGTGACGGGCGTCGCCCTGAGCTTGCCGAAGGGGTGACGACGTGACGGGGTGATGATGCATTATTTAAATCCACAGTCTAGCGATAGTCCAGCTCCCGCCCACACAGGGGGAGTGCCTGTCCCGCAATGCGGGAGTTGGGGAGGGGCAGTTCAAAGCAACAACAAACGCAATTCTCGTCTCAATCAAAACGAGGATTTTAAATTTGCCTTTTGATATTTGCACTTTGCATTTTGAATTCCCTCATTTTTGATATTTGCTCTTTGCATTTTGAATTTCCCTCAGTCTTTTTTCTCCACAGCAATATTCCTGCTTGCCCGGTTCTGTTTTCGGTTTATCTGTCCGCGCTCCGCGGGAGTAACAACACCGTCGGCTTTGGCTTGCTTCTTGGTGCGGTTGATATGACGTTGCTGTGCCCGAAGCTTAGCTTCCTCAGCTCTTGAAATCTCTCCGCTCTGAACCCCTTCTGCAATGCGACCCTGCTGAGCAGCCTGACGGGCATTAGCCTTGGGAGTGCGCTGTGCGTTAACGACAAACAATGTAGCAAAAAGCAGAAAGCCTGATAAAATCAATACTCTTTTCATGGTGTGTATATTTACGTTTAACATTTGATTTGTAACTTTGACCAAAATTGCCAAAAAAGGTTTAATCGTCAGGTAAATTAATTGTTTCTTTGCTGCCGGATCCTCCCACAATAATTCTCCGATATCCGATTAACAATCTCACTAAATCTTATGATTAATGCTATAAAGCATATCTAAATTAATCCAAGGAGAAAAGTTATCAACAAAAAACCCTAGTGTTTAACAAAAGGTTTTTTGCTAGGGAAAAAAAGTATAATTTGCCGAGCTCTGACAAAAAATTTAAACAAGAGATTTTTGATCATAAAAAAATATTGTATTAATCGGAATTTTAAAATTTTATTCAAATATTAATTTAACACAAACATTATGAGATTAAGACTTTTACTTAAATCAACCCTTCTCACTGCGCTGCTAACTTTTGCATTTTTTGTGAGTAATGGCCAAGCACTATTGGTAGAGGATTTCGATTATGAAATAGGCTCTATGCCTACTACTAATTGGGCAAGTGCAAATTCAGGCAATCCAATTGCTATCGAAAGCGGTTCTCTTATTTACCCTGAATACCTTTCTTCATCCATAGGGAATTATGCTAAGATGAAAGATGGATTAGATTACAACAAATCAGTCGGATCAATAACAAGTGGATCTATTTATGCAGCAGCATTAATTAGCGTATCTACAGCTAATGCCACTGCAGATTATATACTTCACTTCACCCAATCCGGATCAACTTTTAAAGGAAGGCTATTTTTAAAAGCTAGTGGTGCAGGATTTGTTCTTGGAGTTGCAAAGTCAGGTACTTCACCTGCAATTATTTATTCCTCCGAATTGGCCTTAAATCAAACACACCTTATAGTTTTAAAATACACTTTTAATACAGGTTCAACTACAGATGACGCAGTAGATCTTATAATAAATCCAACTGTTGGAGGTGTTGAACCGGTTGCTACAGTAAGTGCAACAGATTTTGCCACTGCTGATGCAACAGGTATTACACTATTAGGTCTAAGACAACCTGGAACCGCAAATGCTTCCACCTTATTTGTTGACGGCATTCGCGTTGCCACCACCTGGGAGGAAGCTGTAAAAGCCAACACCCCGCCAGCAGCATCTTTCAGTCCTGCAGATGCATCAACCACCGGAAATCCTGATGGCAATATTGTAATCGCATTCGACGAGGCTGCACTTAATGTTGACGGAAGTCCAATCGCAGATCCAACCTCATTGCTTACTTTTAAAGAAACCGATGCTGCTGGTGCTGATGTTCCATTCACCGCCACCATCAACGAAGCTAAAACCGAAATCACAATTGATCCGACTTCTTTGCTTGGATACAATAAGTTATACTACGTTGCAGTTGGTCCTGTCGAGGATGTTGTAGGTAAAGAATCCGTTCTTCAATCAGCTACTTTTACTACACGTGTTTTGGACGTGGCCGCACCTATGTGGACTGCCGAGTACCCAAAGGTAGCAGCAATCAACAACTCTGATTTCGACCTACTTGTGAGCCTTGATGAAAAGGGAAAAGCGTTTTATGTTGTTCTTGCCGATGGCGGAACCGTCCCTTCTCCTGCACAGGTAAAAGCCGGTACAGACGGAGCTGATGCAGCCGCATTGAAATCAGGCAGCATTAACATTCCTACTGCAGCAACAGAATTTTCTCTTAATATCAGCGGTTTAACAGCAGGTACTGTTTATGATATTTATCTTGTTGCCGAGGACATTGAGCTTACCCCAAATCTTCAGGCAGCAGTAGCAACGGTTGCAGATGTTGCCACTACTGATACTAAACCTGAACCTTCAAATCAGGCCACTGCTCTTAATGCTGCAGTAAACAATCAAACTACTGTAACATTATCCTGGACTGATGCTGTTGGAGACGTCCTTCCTGCCGGATACCTTATCCTGATTAATGAAACAGGCGTCTTCACCGATCCTGTTGACGGAGTTGTACAAGCAGATGGAACCTCAGCCATTAATGTTGCTTTTGGTTTGGGCACTAAACAACTAACAGATTTAGTTGCCGGTACTCACTACTATTTTGCAATTTACTCTTATACCAACACCGGAACTGCTATTGATTACCTTTTAACAGCTGCTCCTGCAGCAGATGCTTCCCTACCCAAATTGGTGTTCACATATCCAAATGGAGGGGAGACTTTTTATGCGGGTGATATTGTTGATTTAACCTGGAGCTCAAGCAGTGTAACTGATGTTAATATCGAAGTTTCTTTAGATAATGGCACTACCTGGAATCCTTTTCTTGGCCCTATCGCGAGCGATGAGTCAGAAACAATTACAATCCCTGCCAATGCAAGCTACAGTAACAAATACTTGCTGCGTATCAGTGATGCCACTAACGCATTAATTAAAGACTCAACTGACGCTAACTTTACTGTTAAAGCTGTGACTAGCGAATTGTTGGATCTGCTAACAATGCCCGCAAACAGCATTGTCAAATACGTTGGAAAAGCAACGGTAACTTATGCAAGAACAGCCCGCAACCAGAAGTACATTCAAGACGAAACTGGAGCTGTTTTGATTGATGATCCAACAGCCGCTCCTGGTTTTGTAACCGGAACTTACGCAATTGGCGATGGGATTACAAATATCGAAGGTAAAATTGTTCTCTACGGTGGATTGGTTGAGTTAACCCCGACTGCAGCCACCGGAGAAGCTACAACTGGTAATCCTGTAATTGTTCCGGTTGTACGTACAATTGAAAGTTTAACACATTTGGATCAGTGTAAACTTGTTAAAATTGAAAACTTCTCTTTTGCTGCAACAGGTCAATATGCAATTGAGAGTGTGTTTGTTGCATCAAAAAATTACGATGTAACGGGTT
>CAMAZH010000056.1 GCA_945863035.1 Chitinophaga pinensis
TAAATTCTAAAAAAACAGATTTTTTTCGTTCGAAACAAATATTTCCCCTTCTCGCAATTCTTACCCCGTCAATTCCATTGCATTTTCTCACTGCTTTTTTCACAAAAAATCCCTGTCTTACTTATTTTGTATTTATTTGGATGGAAATCGTTTAACCATTATATAAATAGTGTTATAACAATGGTATTATTTAGACGGATGCTTCCAAAGCCCTATAAAGTGTTTAACAAATAGATAAAAAGATTAAACAAAAATGACTCTTTCGTGGTTCTTATCCCAAACAAATAAAAACACAGAAACATGAAAAGAATTAAACAAACTTTTGGATTGATGTTGCTGATTTCCGTGTTTTTCATAAACACAGTGAAATCCCAGAACACCGTTGTCGATGTCATCGTCAACAGCCCCGACCACACTACCCTTGAAGCAGCGGTTATTGCTGCCGACCTTGCCGGAACCTTATCCGGAACGGGACCCTTCACCGTATTTGCTCCAACCGATGCGGCCTTCGCGGCGCTACCCGCAGGTACAGTTGAGGGACTTCTGGCCGACATCCCTGCTCTGACCGCAATACTTACCTATCATGTTGCAGCCGGCAAAGTAATGTCGACCGATTTATCAAACAACATGATGGTCACCACCCTGAACGGCAAAAAAGCCACGGTTACTATTTCAGAGGCAGGTGTTTTTATCAATGGAGCCAAAGTAACCGTTGCTGACATAGCTGCCGATAATGGCGTTGTGCATGTTATCGACGCGGTTCTTATCCCGCCAACCGTTACCGTTGTTGATGTTGTTGTTAACAGCCCCGACCACACTACCCTTGAAGCAGCGGTTATTGCTGCCGACCTTGCCGGAACCCTTTCCGGAACGGGACCCTTCACCGTATTTGCTCCAACCGATGCGGCTTTCGCAGCCCTACCCGCAGGTACAGTTGAGGGACTTCTGGCCGACATCCCTGCTCTGACCGCAATACTTACCTATCATGTTGCAGCCGGCAAAGTAATGTCGACCGATTTATCAAACAACATGATGATCACCACCCTGAACGGCAAAAAAGCCACAGTTACTATTTCCGAGGCAGGTGTTTTTATCAATGGTGCCAAAGTAACCGTTGCTGACATAGCTGCCGACAATGGCGTTGTGCATGTTATCGACGCGGTTTTACTTCCTCCTGCAGATGCTGCTTTCCCAATTGACTTTGAAACTGAAACAGATGCCAGCTGGGAAGTTTTTGCAAATGGAGCCGGTAACCCTTCTGACTTTATGGTTATTGCCAATCCCGATAAATCCGGAGCCAACACTTCAGACAATGTATTGAAGTTTCTTGTAAACGATGGCTCTGATCCTTGGGCAGGAGCGTTTTCGGATTCTTATGGACCGGTAGAATTTACCTCAACGTCCTATAAGGTGAAAATGATGGTTTGGAAATCAATAATCAGCCCGGTTGGTTTTAAGGTTGAAGCCAGCACAAACGGTGGACCTGTTACCGAGTTGAAAGTTTCCAATACCCTTACAAACCAGTGGGAAGAGATTGTATTCGATCTGAGTGCACTCATCGGGTTCTCATATAACAGAATAGTTATTTTCCCTGATTTCCCAGGCACCAGAACCTCCGGTACAACAGTTTACTTTGACAATATTGTTAAGCCTGAATTAACTACTGTTGTCGATATTATTGTAAACAGTGCCGACCACTCTACACTTGAGGCAGCCGTAATTGCCGCCGAACTTGCCGATGACCTGTCAGGTATAGGCCCGTTCACCGTGTTTGCTCCGACCAATGCAGCCTTTGATTTATTACCTGCAGGTACCGTTGAGGCATTGCTGTCCGATCCAACCGGTGATCTCGCAAATATCCTCCTTTACCATGTTGCCAGTGGCAAGGTTATGTCGGGAGATCTTTCTGACGGGCAAATAGTTACTACCCTTCAGGGACAAACTGTGGTTGTCGACATTACCGCAGAAGGCGTATTTATCAATGGAGCTAAAGTGTCAGTTGCCGATATCAAAGCCGATAATGGCGTGGTTCATGTAATTGATGCCGTTCTAATTCCTTCTGAGACAACAGGTATTGCAAACAAATTTTCAGATGCAAGCCAACTTGGAATATATCCCAATCCGGCAAGAGATTATGTTAGAATCTCCGGTTTGAAGGACGTAAGCAAGGGTCAGTTGAAAGTTGTGAATGCCGGTGGCGCAGTTATGATCAACCGCTATATGAACAATCTTTCGGAATCGATTGACATCAGCTCCCTTGGCAAAGGAATGTACTTCATGTCGCTGGATGCTCCGGAAGGCAGGTTTACAGGTAAATTCCTTGTGAAATAATTTCTAAATTCTTATTAGAAAAGGGATGCCGGTTTCGGTGTCCCTT
This sequence comes from Chitinophaga pinensis, assembly GCA_945863035.1. Classification (GTDB taxonomy): domain Bacteria; phylum Bacteroidota; class Bacteroidia; order Bacteroidales; genus JACJXF01. The sequence goes on from CAMAZH010000056.1 coordinate 2,378, forward strand.
TTTTCTTATCAAAAAGGAATGATCAGCAGAAATTAAGTTTCGGAACCGATAAGAAAATATCGTAACTTGCATTCTTATAATTCTCATTTCCAAACAAAACATCATCAAATTTTCAAATTGCCTAATTACCTAATTGTCTAATTTTCAAATTAGCTAATTATATAATTTTCAAATTAACAAATTTTCAAATTACCATGTTCCTCAAACTCTACCTCATCGCCCTTCCCGTTTTCTTTGCCATTGATATGGTTTGGCTCGGGCTCGTAGCTAAAAATTTCTACCGTCAGCAAATCGGATTTCTCATGAAGCCCGATGTTAACTGGACGGCTGCAATAATTTTCTACCTTTTGTTTATCGGGGGATTGGTGGCGTTTGTCATCTCTCCTGCTTTTCTAAAGCAATCCTGGGTTCATGCTTTGCTGTATGGAGCCTTCTTCGGACTTGTTACCTATGCCACTTACGATCTTACAAATCTTGCTACTGTCAAAGACTGGCCGATTCTGGTTACTGTGGTGGATCTTATCTGGGGAACGGTATTGGCCGCTTCCGTTTCGGTGGTTACTTATATTATTGCCGTGAGGATTCTATGATTCGACAGGAACCCGGTCGTTCACTTCCCGATTCGATTTCACAACCAAGATCCTGGTTTCTAATTATCTTTAAAAATGAAAATTCTCCTTACCGGCGCCACCGGATACATTGCTCAACGCTTGCTTCCCGTGCTTCTGGAAAACGGTCATGAAGTGGTCTGTTGCGTTCGCGATAAAACCCGGTTCAGTCTGGAAAAATTCGCTAATGAAAATGTATCGCTGGCTGAGGTTAATTTTTTGGATGAAAAATCGCTTCAGAATATTCCGGAGGATATCGATGCAGCTTATTACCTTATCCACTCCATGGCAGTAACCAAAGGCGATTTCGAAGATCTGGAAACTATCTCTGCCCGAAATTTCAAAGAAAGAATAGAGCAAACACAAGCCAAGCAGGTTGTTTATTTAAGCGGTATTGTGAATGAGGAAAAGCTTTCAAAGCACCTTGTTTCACGAAAAAATGTTGAAGCTATACTGTCATCGGGAACCTTCGCCTTAACCACCCTCAAGGCAGGAATCATTGTGGGCTCTGGCAGCGCATCTTTTGAGATTATCCGCGACCTGGTTGAGAAATTGCCTGTAATGATCACTCCCCGCTGGTTGGATACAAAAGCCCAACCCATTGCCATACGAAATGTGATCGAATATCTGCTTGCTGTTTTGATGAATCAGCAAGCATTTAACCAGAGTTTCGATATCGGAGGTCCCGATGTTCTCACTTACAAGCAAATGCTGCTGAAGTTTGCTGCTGTGCGTGGTCTGAAGCGAAAAATATGGGTGGTACCGGTCATGACTCCTAAACTCTCATCCTACTGGCTTTATTTTGTTACCTCCACCTCATACGCACTGGCCACAAACCTTGTAAACAGCATGAAGGTTGAGGTTGTTTGCAGTGAAAACAAGATTCGGGAATTTGTGAGTATAACCCTTATTCCTTATGAAAGTGCTATTAAATCGGCATTTGATAAAATCGAGCAGCATCAGGTGGTGTCAAGCTGGAAAGATGCTCTTACCAGCAAAACCCTCGATCAGGGAATTGCCCATTATATCGAGATACCTTCTTTTGGCTGCTTTAAAGATGTGCGTATCCGCAAAATGCAAAACCCCGACCGTGCTCTGGATAAAGTATGGGCCATCGGAGGAAATAACGGTTGGTATTATGCCAATTGGCTTTGGGTGTTACGGGGATTTTTGGATAAGCTTTTCGGGGGAGTGGGACTACGGCGGGGTCGTAAGCACCCTACTGAGTTAGCCAACGGGGAATCCTTGGACTTCTGGAGGGTTCTTTTAGCCAGCAAAATGCAGAAGCGATTGCTTCTCTATGCCGAAATGAAAGTTCCGGGCGAAGCCTGGCTGGAGTTCCGTGTTAAAAACGACACGCTTATCCAAGAGGCAACATTCCGACCCAAAGGCCTTGCAGGAAGACTCTATTGGTATCTTTCGCTTCCATTTCATTTTTTTATTTTCCGGGGGATGATTAATAAGATTGTAAAATAATCTTTTTTGAAACAAATCTCACCCTGAATATGGATTTCTGATTCGAATTTCTTAAATTTCATAATTGTTTTTTAAGCTATTCGGTCATGGCGATAAATCACTCCTCCATAAAACCGCGCCCGGCGATTAAGAACAAACTGAATTCCATCTTCCATGTTGGCATCGACATCGGGTCGATATCGCTTAATGTGGTGATTATAAACCATGAAGATGAGATTCTCGAAAATCATTATATCTATACTCAGGGAAGACCTTTCGAGGTTCTTCGGAACACCTTGACTGACATTTTCAGTTCCTACCCTGAAAAGACCCTTGGAAGGATAGCCTATACCGGTGCTGGCGGAAAGCTTGCCGCAAATCTTACCGGAGGCATCTTCATCAATGAAATTATTGCCCAGTCAACAGCTGCTTCCATTTTATTTCCCGAGGTTAAGACTATCATCGAAATGGGAGGGGAAGATTCGAAATTAATTTTCATGGATCGCAAGAATGGGGAAAACCGTTCCTCGCTTTCCGATTTTTCCCTTAACAACCTCTGTGCGGCAGGAACCGGTTCGTTTCTCGATCAGCAGGCAAAACGAATCGGGGTGTCCATTGAAAATGAGTTCGGCGAACTAGCCCTGAAATCAGACAAACCCCCAAGGATTGCCGGCAGATGCAGCGTGTTTGCCAAAAGCGATATGATCCACCTTCAGCAAATCGCAACCCCTGTGTCGGATATCGTTGCAGGATTATGCTTTGCGGTTGCAAGAAACCTCAAGAGCTCACTGGGTCGCGGCAAACAGATTAACCCGCCTGTCCTTTTCAACGGGGGCGTTGCAGCCAACCAAGGCATGGTGCGGGCGTTCAGGGAGGTTCTGGGTTTAGGAAATGGGGAACTGATCGTTTCGCAATACCACGCTTCGATGGGAGCCCTCGGGGCAATACGATATGCGCTTGAAAATGGTAAGGACTACAAACCATTTAAACATAACGGAGAATTGACCGCTTACCTCGATTCGGATAGGCGCGACAGTTTTTCCCTCCAAAGGCTTGTCGAATCCAAAGCTGTGATTGATAAGATGGTGTTTCCAATCCCCCGTGACAAAAAAAAGAAAGACGTATACCTGGGCCTGGATGTGGGCTCGTTGAGTACCAATGTGGTTCTCATCGACGATCAAAACCGTGTGATTGCCCGTCGCTATCTCCCAACGGCAAGCAAACCTCTGGAAGCTATTCAAAGGGGAATTGGCGAGATTTATGAGGAGATTGGCGATCGGGTCGTCGTAAAAGCTGCGGGCACAACCGGATCGGGGAGATACCTCACGGGCGACTTTATAGGCGCCGATGTTATACGAAATGAAATAACTGCTCAGGCAACCGCTGCAATTGCCTTTGACCCGACGGTCGATACGATATTCGAGATTGGTGGTCAGGACTCAAAGTATATCCGAATTCAGAACGGGGTAGTTGTCGATTTCGAGATGAATAAAGTCTGCGCTGCCGGAACGGGTTCCTTCCTCGAAGAACAATCAGAAAAACTGGGAATCAACATCATCGGCGAATTTGGCTGCATGGCCCTCGCATCCACCTGCCCGGCCAAGCTGGGCGAGCGTTGCACCGTATTTATGGAATCCGACCTTAACTCCCATTCGCAAAAAGGGGAAATAAAGGAAAACCTGGTGGCCGGCCTGGCATATTCTATCGTACACAATTATCTGAACCGGGTGGTTGGGAATAAACCTGTCGGCAACAAGATTTTTTTTCAAGGGGGAGTCACAAATAACAAGTCGGTGGTTGCTGCCTTTGAAAACGTCACAGGAAAGCCCATTATTGTACCTCCGCATTTCGATGTTACCGGAGCAATCGGAGCAGCAATCCTGGCAAGGGATTCGATGAAAGGTTCGGGACAAACAAAATTCAAGGGTTTCGACGTGCGAAACCGGACCTACACAAGCGATAATTTCGAATGCAAACGATGCAATAACCACTGCGATATCCGCAGAGTAAGGATTGAAGGGGAGAGGAAACCCCTTTATTACGGCGGCAGGTGCGGCTATTACGAGGTGATCGACAGGAAAGGCAAAGGAAAGGATATCCCGAATTTTTTTGCGGAAAGGCTGGGATTGCTCGAGGGCGATTACGATCCCCTGAAAAATCCCGGAAGGAAAACAATAGGCATACCGCGCGGATTAATGGTCTACTTCCAGCAGTTTCCCCTTTGGAGAACTTTTTTCGAGAGCCTGGGATTCAGGGTAGTTGTATCGGGCGAAACTACCAAAACCATTATCACCCGGTCGATGGAAACCCTTGTGGCAGAAACCTGCTTTCCGGTGGAGGTGATGCATGGACATATTCTCGAGCTGGTTGAAACGGGAGTGGATTATATTTTTGCTCCATTCATTATAAACAATAAGGCGGACGAATCGAATCCCACTTCAAACTGCAATTGCCCCTGGGTTCAGACCTATTCCTTTATGGTTAAGGCTGCGTTCCACAACCGGAAGGATATAACGGATAAACTGCTCACCCCTGTTCTGCATTTCCGTTACCGGGGAGTGGTGAAAAACCAGCTCGCGGGGTTTATCAGGGAGAGTTTTGGTATTTCCCGGTCGGCATGTCTCAAAGCTTTATCACTGGGGGAGATGGCCCAGAAAGATTTTGAGATGTCAGTTTCAGAGAAGGGGCGCCAAATACTTGAAAACCTGCCAATAGACAAGCAAGCTCTGGTTGTGATCAGCCGGCCCTATAATTCGGGCGATCCTGCCCTGAACCTCGATCTGGTTGACAAACTCATAAACATGGATGTTATTCCGATTCCGATGGACTTTCTCCCCCTGGCGGATCAGGAAATCTTCAGCGATTACAAAAACATGTACTGGCCCAACGGACAAAAGATCCTGGCAGCATCGCGGATTGTTGCCAATGACAGGAGGCTGTTTGGGATTTATCTGGGCAACTTCCGCTGTGGACCGGATTCCTTCCTGCACCATTTTGTTCAGAAAGAGATGCGCGGTAAACCTTTTCTCCAGCTTGAGGTCGACGAACACAGTGCCGATGCAGGTATGATAACAAGATGCGAGGCCTTTCTCGACAGTCTTAAGGGATTTAGAAACCAATATACGGAAAAGAAATTGCCGGAGAGGCCGATTTCCTTGTCCATATCACAGAATCGAAGAAAGCTCTACTTTCCTTATATGAACGACTCGGCTTATGTTGCCGCGGCGGCTTGTCGCGCCTGTGGCCTGGATTCGGACGTCCTTCCCATGCAAACCTCCGAAGAGATCGAGCTTGCCAGGAAATACACCACCGGAACCGAGTGTTTTCCAATGATTGCCACCACAGGAAGTTTTCTGAAAAAGCTTCTTGAGCCCGGAACCAAGCCGTCCGAAATAAGTTTTTTTATGCCCGACCACAACGGACCCTGTCGTTTTGGGGAGTATAACAAGCTTCAAAAACAGATCTTTGAGCGGGCCGGGTTTCCGGAAGCCGAAATTATTTCGCCCAGTAACGACAATTCCTATTCCGAAATGCCGATCGACAACCCGCAGAAGTTTCGCTTGCTTGTATGGAAAGGCTTTGTTGCGGTTGATCTGATGAGGAAAATGTTGCAGGAGAGGCGACCCTATGAGACCCTTAAAGGCAGCACCGACAAAGTTTACCGGGAATTCCTGAGTCAACTTGTGGGTGACGTTGAGAAAGGCGCCAAGGGACTTGCCCATATTCTTGAGGAGGCGGCAGACAATTTTGACAAAATCGAAAGGCACCAGGGTCCGCGGCGGCCTGTTATTGCCGTAGTCGGGGAAATATTTATGCGCGACAACCCGTATTGCAGCGCGCATCTGGTGGAGAGGCTTGAAAATCTGGGCGCTGAGACTCTCATTACCCCTTTTTCGGAATGGCTCATGTATTCAACATACCGATATGCCAGAGACAGTATGTGGAAAAGGGATCTCAGGGGAGTGGCAAAAGCTAATATTCAGAGAATTTACCAGAATGTAAGCGCTGAGATCATCGGGAGAAAGCTTAAAAATCGCATTGACAAGGCAAGCAGGGTTCACCTGCACGAGGTGTTGGAGGCATGCGGTCCTTATATACACAGGCATTACGACGGCGATCCGCCCATGTCGCTTGGGAATGCGGCCGTTCTGGCAAAATCGCATATCTCCGGTGTGGCCAATATCCTTCCTTTTACCTGTATGCCCGGAACCCTCATCGCCTCGCTTTCTGAAGTCTTCAGGAAAGAAAACAAACAGATCCCGTGGGTAAATATCGCATTCGACGGACAAGAGGACAATGCGATCGACACAAGGCTTCAGGCGTTTATGCACCAGGCAAATACCTTTGCAAGAACCAGGGAGTCAAACTGAGTTTTTTAAACTTGCTTCAAAAAAACAGGGCTGCTAAATTAATTATGCGTATCTTTGCCCTCCTTCTACCTGAATAATCCTTCTACCTGCTCCACAATTTTACAGTCACAATCACATTCAATCACAATCAATCACAATTTTTAATTTATAATTCAAATCATGCCTTTTAAGTCATTAAACATTATTGATCCTATTTTAAAAGCCCTCGACGAAGAAGGCTACACAATTCCCACCCCCATTCAGTCACAAGCTATTCCTATCGTGCTTCAGGGCAACGATCTGCTAGGTTGTGCTCAAACCGGCACAGGAAAAACAGCTGCCTTTGCTATTCCTATCCTTCAGTTACTGAGTGCCGATAAAACCTTTTACAAAAAGAAAAAAATTAGAAGTCTGATTGTTACCCCCACAAGAGAGCTGGCAATTCAGATCGACGAGAGTTTTAAAGCCTATGGCAGACATACCGGCCTGAACAGTACGGTTATTTTCGGGGGAGTAAACCAGAACCCTCAAACATCGGCGCTTCGTGCGGGAGTTGACATTGTTGTTGCAACCCCGGGACGCCTGCTTGATCTTATTAACCAGGGACACCTGACACTACGCGATGTTGAGATCCTTGTTCTTGATGAAGCCGACCGCATGCTCGACATGGGTTTTATTCACGATGTAAGGAAACTCCTTACGCTTCTGCCCAAAAAGAAACAAACCCTGTTCTTTTCAGCAACCATGCCTCCGGAAATCGTGAAACTTTCTGCCACTATTCTCGACAAACCCTCAAAAGTGTCGGTAACCCCTGTGTCCTCAACAGTCGACATCATTAAGCAGGTTGTTTATTATGTTGATAAAGGAAATAAAAACGCTCTACTGGTTGAGGTTCTCAAGAACCCTGAGATCAAGACAGCGCTTGTTTTTACCCGTACAAAGCACGGAGCCGACAAGGTGGTTAAAATGCTTCAGAAATACGATATCAAAGCCGAGGCTATTCACGGCAACAAAGCACAGAACGCAAGACAACGTGCGTTGACGAATTTTAAAGCCCAGACCACCAGGATATTGGTAGCTACCGACATTGCCGCCCGTGGAATTGACGTAGACGATCTTGAATATGTTATCAACTACGAGCTTTCGAATATCCCGGAAACATATGTTCACCGAATTGGCAGAACAGGCAGAGCCGGAGCAAAGGGAACCGCCATTGCATTCTGCGATGCGGAAGAAAAGGAATATCTGAGGGATGTGGAAAAGCTGATCTCTAAAAAGATTTCCGTGGTGAATGATCATCCTTTCCCCTTAATGGACCACAATCCCGTGAAAGCACCCAAGCAGCAGGGGAGAGGAAACCCCGGACATTCCAGGCCGAAACCCGCATCCGCAAGCAGTCGGCCCAAACAGTGGAGCAGTCGACCCCGATCCGTTAGGTAGGTTCGTCTCATTGCATATTATACAACACTCAATTCCCGCGAAAAAATTTGCGAAAAAGCTTGCTTTGTGAAAAGCAATGCCGTAAATTTGTTTATTGTTAAAAGAGAATGATTCTCATCGGATAAATATTAGTTATGAAAGTTGAGGAAATAGTTGGGAAGCTTATTGAGAAGCGGCTGAAGGTAACTCCTCAGAGAATTGCAATTCTGGAGGCCATTATCAATCTGAATAATCATCCAACGGCTGAGAACATAATTGAGTATATCCGTAAGAATCATCCCAATATTGCAACAGCTACCGTATATAAGGTGCTCGATGCACTTACTGAAAACGAGCTTGTGAAAAGAGTCAAAACCGATTCCGACATTATGCGCTACGACGCCATTATGGAGAATCACCATCATCTGTATTGCTCCGAGTCGGATCGTATTGAGGATTATCAGGACGAGGAACTCAACCGGATGATCGAAGAGCATCTCAAAAAAAAGGGTATACCCGGATTTCAGATTGAAGATGTCAGGCTTCAAATCAACGGGAAATTTTTAAAGGGAAAACAGATTTTCTGAAAAACAAACCTGAATAGTTAATAATCAAAAATCAAAAAAATGGGTAAACAATCAATTCATGTGGCATCGGTAGATGTCAAGAAACTTTTGGAAATGCTCAACGCCGCTCTCTCTGAAGAATGGCTTGCATATTATCAGTATTGGATTGGAGCCAGACTTATGGAAGGCCCCATGAGAAGCGAAGTAGAGCCCGAACTTTTATTGCACGCAGATCAGGAACTGGGTCATGCGGTATTGGTCGTAAACCGGATCATTCAGTTGGGTGGGACTCCTGTCACAAACCCGATCGACTGGACAAAGTTGGCTCGTTGCTCCTATGATGAGCCAACGGATGCTTATATCGAAGTGATATTGGAGCAGAACCTTAAAGGAGAAAGATGTGCCATACAGCGCTACCAGGAAATTGCTGATTTCACTGCAGGAAAAGACCATTCTACCCACCAGATGGCGGTTCAGATTCTCAATGAGGAACTGGAACACGAAAACGACATCGAGGATTGGATAACCGACCTCCGGAGAATGAAAGAAGAGTTCAGAAAATTAAGAATGTAGTATTTAAAACAAATCAATTATGGACACAACACAAAATCAAGAATTTGTTGCGATGCCTCGCATAGGTGATAAAGCACCTGAATTTAAGGCAGTAACAACTCAGGGCGAAATCAATTTTCCCTCAGGGTACAAAGGCAGTTGGGCAATACTTTTCAGTCACCCTGCCGATTTTACCCCCGTTTGCACCTCGGAATTCATGACTTTTGCTTCATTGGAAAGCAAATTTACCGAAGCAAATTGCAAACTCGTCGGCTTATCTGTTGACGGATTGTACAGTCATATCGCATGGCTCCGCACCATCAAGGAAAAGATCGAATATAAAGGAATGAAAAACGTTGAGGTGAATTTTCCCCTCATCGAGGATATCACCATGGAAGTTGCAAAGAAATACGGTATGATGATGCCGGGCGAAAGCAATACCAAAGCTGTTAGAGCTGTGTTTTTCGTTGATCCCAACGGAATAATCAGAGCTATAATTTATTACCCCTTAAGTCTTGGCCGCAATTTCGACGAACTCTATAGGGCATTGATAGCTATGCAGACTGCCGACGCCTTCTCCATCGCGACTCCGGCCGACTGGCGTCCGGGAGATGATGTTATCGTTCCTCCTGCAGGATCGTGCGGAACAGCCAAAGACCGCATGGAAGGAAAAGATGACATGAAATGTTATGATTGGTTCTTCTGTACCAAAAAAATCGACAAGGACCTGGTTCTTAAAACGATTTTTAAAAAGTAAGCTAACAGAAAAGGCTGGGGGTTTCTCCAGCCTTTTCAATTTTTTACCAGAATCTCTTTCAACAGCAGGCACTTTCCCTCAATATCAGCTGTTATCCCATAAACCGATATAGTGGCCCCTGAAATTCCGTCAATTTCCTTCCCAACTCTCAGCGCCTGATTCCCGTTGTACCCAACAAACTGTTTCAACCATCCTTTTGCAGTAATTTCCTGCCCATGAGTCGCCTGGTAATTGTAAACTTTTACCTGCCGCACCACCGTTTCCTTGTCGAACAGTACAAAATAATCGAAGTATTCGCTAAGCCCCGTTTCTTTTTTTTCGGGGGATGCCAGACAACCGCCGGCACGACAGCTGTTTACTCTTCCCACGTATATAAAAGAAATCGGGCTATCCCCTTGTTGATAATCCAGCGCAAAATACTTTCCCTGAATGGGGTTCTTGTCTGCAAGTGATTTGGGAATCTGAATTTCCAAAAGCAAAGGATCTGAGGCATCACTTAGTTTTCCCAATTCGGAATGCAGTGCTTTAGGGTTATAATCAATTTCGTCCTGAGCACTTATGCCAATCGATAACATTAGAAAAATCCCTGATAATATCTGTATGTTCATTACGGGGGATATTAAAACATCACAGCGATTCCTGCATTTAACTCCTTCGAATATTTAGTGTCGGCGGCCGATTTCAAAAACTGCATATCGACTTTCAATACCGCTCCCTGCGATAGCTTCATGCTGAAGCCGCTTGTAATTATTGAATTGTTGAAAGAGCTGTTCTTTGCCAATCCCCCGTCAACAGTGAAGTGGGTGTCGTATCCCTCATACCGGATAAAAGGAATAAGCTCGGATTTGATGTTCCCAAAGGGATGAAAAACATTGTATCCTGCTTCAAGGTAATACCCTGCCATGGAACTTCCCAGGTTATTCAGCTGACCGTCGACCGCGGTAAAAACGTTGTATTGATCCGTGTTTGACAAGGAAGTGTAATACAGTTGAAACCTGCATTGCAGAGCGCTGCGGGTGTATCTGGCGTCCAGACCCAGCATTGAAATCCCGACAACAGAGGAATCGGCAACTGCAAGAGCGGTTACATCGCTTTTGTCGATCCCATCATACAAAGTGCTCTCGGTATTTCCGAAATAGCCTGATAAACCGATATTTAATCCCCCGAAACCGAAATACTCGACCCGGGAGGTTAGATCCGGTGAGCTGATATACGATTCGTCACCTTTCTGCCTTCCCCCGCGCAAAGCGTCTTTTCCGTTCAGGCGCGCAGAGCCGTTAAACCCGTTGAATCCGTTTACAAGATATACCTGATATTTCAGACTTGCGGGAAGCAGGGTTCCGGCAAACCCAAGTCCAATCTCTCTCCAGGTTGTTGGAGAAATCTTTTGGTCGATCAGGGGGCGTTCAACCCCGTGAAATGTGTTGGGCTCGTGGTATTCGTTAATAATCCCCATGGGAACCAATAGCAGCCCGGCCCTGAACTGAATCGAATTGTTTATTTTGTGCTGGATAAAGGCCTGCTCGATATATACTTCACTCACATGTTCAAACTCTATTTCCGAAACGAAATGAGTTCGGGAATTGAAATTGTATCCCAACAGCATTACCATACGATGCACATCCAGTTTGCCGTTTTTCCTGATATCGGGCTTTAATGCCTGATTGTAGTGCACTTCCCCATATCCTCCGATACTCAGTTTGCCGTCAGAACTCATAAGCTTTTCGGCTGTACTCTGATAGACCAACGCTGAGCTGTCTGCATCCTGAGCCTGTGCGCCCATTCCCAGCAACAGCAATCCCCCCAAAAAAACCATCCTTCTCATAGGCATATTGTTTAGTGTTGATTTCGTTAAACGATGCAAATCTAGTTTTGCAGGAGCAGGGATTTATCCCAATATGTTGGGATTTTTTATAGCAGAATTGAGAGCAAATTTTTGCTTTTATTGTAGGGTTAACCAATGGGGGAACAGCAACGGCCATTTAATGCATCAAATGGCTCAAAAATGCAATTGTTATTCCTTTCTTTTTTTTATAAGTTTGACCTTTGGGTTACGTTCTTCGAATCATGTCAACCAAATAAACATTATTACCTCAATCATGAAAAATCTCCTTACATCCCTTGTGGCCTTGTTGTTAATCGGCTTTGTCAGCTATGCGCAGGTACAACCTGTAAAACTGCTTACTGAAAATCTTGCAAATCCGATCGGGATCGACAGCCCCAATCCCCGCTTCTCCTGGCAGTTGACAACCCAAAAGAGGGGGGTAATGCAATCGGCCTACGAGATAAAAGTCAGGTGCGGCAAGGAAACCCTTTGGAGCACCGGCAAGGTTCAGTCGGATCAGTCGGTTCACGTTTCCTACGCGGGATCTGCATTGGAGTCGGGTAAAAAATATTCATGGCAGGTGAGGGTTTGGGACAACGCTGGGAAGGCTGGCGCATGGAGTTCCCCGGCAACATTCCAAACTGCGTTTTTAAAGTCGAGTGATTTTACTGCCAAATGGATTGAACCGGGTTACGTAGAGGACACTGTGATGCGGCCAAGTCCCCTGATGAGAAAGCAATTTTCAGTCTCAAAAAAGATAAGCTCCGCTACGGCCTATATAAGCGCTCATGGGATTTATGAGGCCTACATCAACGGAAAACGGGTGGGCGATTCCTATTTCACACCGGGCTGGACCGCCTACAAGAAGCGCTTGCAATACCAGGTTTATGATGTAACCGATATGTTGGGCGCAGGAGAGAATGCAATAGGCGTGATGCTCGGCAGTGGATGGTACAGGGGTACCATCGGATATCAGAACAATATCAATTATTATGGGAAGGACATTGCTTTACTCTGTCAGATAAATATAAACTATACCGATGGGACCTCCGAAAGTCTTATTACCGACGAATCGTGGAAATCGTCCACTGGCCCGGTAATCTATTCGGAAATCTACAACGGCGAAGTTTATGATGCCCGGCTCGAGAAATCCGGATGGACATTTCCTTCTTTCAGCGATACGGAATGGAAGGGTGTGAAGGTTGCCAGCCATCCCAAAAACGTGTTGGTTGCCACAAGAAATGAACAGATAAAAAAGCAAGAGATTTTTGCCCCGGTTAAAATATTCAAGACTCCCGAGGGTGATCAGGTTATCGACTTTGGGCAAAACCTGGTGGGCCTGGTAAACATGAAAGTCAGTGGCAAAGCCGGCGATCAGGTAATTTTGTCGCATGCAGAGGTGTTGGATAAAGAGGGTAATTTTTATACTGAAAACCTACGGGCAGCCAAAGCGCAGGACACCTATACCCTTAAAGGCGGGGGCGAGGAGGTTTACGAGCCTCACTTCACATGGCACGGTTTCCGTTACCTTAAGGTTGAGGGTTACCCCGGGGAGCTTAAACCTGAGAATTTCAAGGCGATAGTTCTTTATTCGGATATGGAGCCTACCGGCACATTCAGCTCGTCGAACGAGCTTGTCAACCAGTTGCAGCATAATATCCAATGGGGACAAAAAGGGAATTTCCTGGATGTGCCCACCGACTGTCCGCAGCGCGACGAGCGTTTGGGTTGGACAGGGGATGCACAGGTGTTTGCCCGCACGGCTGCCTTTAACATGAATGTGAACAATTTCTTTTCTAAGTGGCTACTCGATTTGGAAGCCGATCAGGTTGAAGGCAAGGTGCCTTATGTGGTTCCAAATGTGTTGGGTGATGGTGCTGTAAACAGTGCCGGATGGGCGGATGTGGCAACCATAATCCCCTGGAACATGTACCTTGTGTATGGCGACAAGCAGCTGCTGTCAAGGCAATATGCCTCGATGAAAGCCTATGTTGAAAGCATCCGGAAAACTGCAGTGAATGATTTGTGGAATAATGGCTTTCACTTCGGCGACTGGCTTTTCTATGGACCTGATGATGATAACGACGGACGTGCCGCGGTAACCGATAAATACCTTATCACACAGTGCTTTTACGCGCACTCAACCCAGCTGCTCATCAACTCTGCCGAAGTTCTGGGATATCAAGGGGATATTGATGAGTACAAGCCATTGCTTAAGGCAATCAAAGATGCCTTTCTAAAAGAATATATGACTCCGAACGGCCGTTTGGTTTCCGGAACTCAAACCGCTTATGTGCTTGCCCTTAATTTCGACATGTTGCCGGAAAACCTGCGCAGTCAGGCAGCCAAACGACTGGCTGATAATATTCAAAGCTATGGGAATCATCTTACAACGGGCTTTTTGGGGACGCCTTATCTTTGTCATGTGCTAACACGTTTCGGGTACAACGATTTGGCATTCAAGCTCTTGCTTCAGGATACCTATCCCTCATGGCTGTATCCCGTTAAAAACGGTGCTACCACGATCTGGGAACGTTGGGATGGGCAAAAACCGGATGGCTCTTTCCAGAATGCCGGAATGAACTCTTTCAACCATTACGCATATGGCGCCATAGGAGATTGGATGTACAGGATTCTTGCAGGTATTGATACCTACGAGGATGGGGTTGGCTATAAGCATAGCAGAATCAAGCCTTATATCGGGGGAGGGTTTACCAATGTTTCAGCCAGCCTGGAAACGTATTATGGGACACTAAGCAGCGAATGGAAATTGGAAGGAAGGAAAACAACCCTGAATGTTCAGATTCCCCCAAACACCACATCAACGCTGTATTTCCCTGTCACCGACCACAAACTTATTTTTGAGGGAGGAAAACCACTCATGTCGATTAAGGAGATTGTTATTGAGGCACAAGAGGGTGCTTATGTTGTTATAAAACTGGGATCGGGAAGGTATAGCTTCACGTATTGAGGCTCAGGTTTAACTGCCGGAGGAATCATAAACACTTAGAAAAGTAAAAAATCAATACCCGATCATTTTAAAGGGTATAACCGTCATGGTTCCATAGGTTTCTCCGGCTTCCATCATCTCTTCGTCGTCTTCCTCGTAGTACCAGTTTACCATGATGTCGAGATTCGCTTTTTTAATAGGCTCCAGCTTTTTAAAGATATCAAGGATGCATTTGGACGAGCTGGTGTTGAAATGCTCCAATTTGATATTAATTGTGGTTTTCACAAGGGGATTGGTGGAATACTGCTCAACCCATTCGATCAGGGGTTTGTAAAACTGGGACGAGTTCTCCGGATTCGATCTGCCTTTTATCTCAATAATACCGCTTTCACTGTCGGAAATTATGGTCGGAGTTTTTAATGTGCCGGGGATTGATATGGATTCCATATTGGTGAATTATAATTTTTCTTTAACAATAGTAAAATTACATTAAAAACTTTTAATAAAACAAGAGATCGCTACGATTTCCGTCAAAATGTCGGATTCGTTGATTAATACTGAATATTTTCGGATGTTTAGGTCTTAGTTTTAAGGGTTTTTTTATTTGCCGGGGGATAACCTTGTCCGCAATCCTGCCGAAACACACTTATTCGTACTTTAGAGTTACGGCCGGATTCATCATTGATGCCCTGAAGGCATGAGCCAGCGTAATCAGTAGTGCGATAAAAAGGGTAGCAAGTCCCGATATGGCAAAAACATACCATTCCGGTTCGATGTGTTTTGAGAAATTATCGAGCCAGCTGATGAGCCAAAAATATGCTGCCGGCCAGCTGATAAGGTTTGCGATGAGAATTAGTTTAATGAATTCACGCGACAGAAGGCTATTGATGTTCGAAACATCGGCTCCATGAACCCTGCGAATGCATATCTCTTTGGTTTTCTTCTCCACAAGGAAACTGGTGAGACCTACCAGACCAAGGCATGCAATAATAAGAGCCAGTATGGTTAACAGGAGGGAGATTTTACTGAATTTGTCTTCGTTTTTGTAGGAGGCGTCCAGCTTGTCTTCAAAGAAAAAATACTCAAACGGGCGGGTGGGTGAGATTTCTTCCCATTGGGTTCGGATAAAGCGAAGGAGTTCCTTGTAATTGTCGGTATTCACCCTGATGGCGATATACCTTGTTAATCCGGCCGCGCCCCTTGGGTTTCCCATCATATCGATCACGAAATCGCGCACGGGAGCGTGAAGGGAGAGAGCGTTAAAATCCTTAAAAACCCCAATAACAGTCTCTTGACCATCGCTCCTGATTCTCTTTCCTATGGCTTCCTCATTGGTCCAACCGAGGTTTCTGGCCATAGTCTCATTGATAAGGATCGAGTGCAGGGTGTCGTCGGGGTAATCGGACGAAAAGCCCCTGCCGGCAGCCAACTCAATGTCAAAAGTTTCGAGGAACTCGTCTCTGACCACGAATGCGGGGTAATAGTAGAAATTGGCTTCATCATGGCCTTCTACGAAAAAGGGTCGGGTATTATGGTTCACGCCCAGAATATCCTCCATCCCGGTAACATATAAAATGTCTTTATTGGATTTTAGTCTTTCTGCAAAAAGGTCAAAGTTTACAGATAGGTTTCTCACAGCCGGAAGAATAATGACATGATCTTTTTTGTAGCCAAGAGCTGCGTTCTTCATAAAATTCAGCTGCTTGTAAACACTGAGTGTGCCGATTATAAGTGTTATTGAAATCGAGAACTGAAACACCACCAACACTTTTCTGGCCGTCCCGCTTTTACTCCCCTGAAGAAGATTACCCCGCAAACGTGAGGTATCGAGGGAGGAAAGAAAAAACGCCGGATATGAGCCTGAGATTAGTCCTACTATGATTACCAGACCCAGTGCAAAAAGTATGTTCAGGGGTTGAAGGAATATTCCCCCATCGATATTTTTCCCGGTGAAATCGTTAAAGGAGTTTAGCAGAAACTCCACTGCTGAAGCTGCAAAAACAAAGGCGATGAGGGTGTGTAAGCTTGCTTCAAAAAGAAATTGCAGGGTTAATTGTCGGCGGTTGGCCCCCAATACTTTTTTCAGTCCGATCTCCCTGGCTCTTCCCGCAGAACTGGCAGTTGCCAGATTCATGAAGTTTATGCAGGCCAGCAGCAGCACAAAAAAGGCAATTCCGGTTAAAATCCGAACATAAATAATGTTGCTGTTGGGGTGCATCTCATATTCGTGATGCGATTTGAGATGAATATCGGTAAGAGGCTGGAGATTCAGAGTGATGTCCTGATCCCTGAAGTCGAAATAGTGGTCCCTGATAAACTGGGGGAAATTGGCTTCCAGGGATTCCGGCTTTACTTTGTCATGAAGCACTATATATGTCCAGCATGGATTCCATATCCAGGTTTGGGGTAAGCTGCCACCTCCAAATTGCCTGAATGTTGAAAGGGATGCGAGTATGTCAATTTTAAGATGTGACTGGGAAGGCAGATCCCTGAAGACTCCGGTAACCTCCGCATCGAAACCTTCCTCAATGCGCAAAATCTTGCCCAATGCCGGTTCTAGGCCAAAGTACCGCCGGGCGGTGGACTCCGATAAAACAAGCGTTCCGGGCCTGTCGAGTGCGGTATTGATGTCCCCTTCCAAAAAGGAAAAAGTAAAGACGTCAAAAACAGTGGAGTCGGCCATGTAGAACCACTCTTCGTTGAATTTAATAATGTCGTCCTCGTTTTTCACATATTCGAAAAGAAGGGTGGAGACCTGAAGATCAAACAAGCGGCACATGGTTTTAATCATATCCGGGTAAGACTCCTGCAATGCCTCTCCCGCGGGAAAAGAAAGGGTGGCCGCATCCTCATTCACATTGTTGGCGTTGTACAGTCGGTTTACCCGATAAGTGTTTTTCGCGTTTTCATGGAATTTATCGTACTTCAGCTCATCGGTAACATAAATAATGATGAACATAAAGCTCGCCAGCCCCAAAGCTAATCCTAATACATTTATAAGAGCGTAATTAAGATGCTTGTAGGCATTTCGTAGCGCCACCAGGAAGATGTGTCTGAACATGGTTTTGGCAATTAGGTTGATGCTGTTAGCCTGAGCCTCAAAATTCCTACCAATGAGCGCAATGTGCTATTAAACAGCACCTAGTGTTGATTTTGTATATCGGGAGAGGATGAAAAAATGCCCTTTATCGAACGGGGGGTGTTCGCTTTCGGACATAGCCGAAGCATTGCAGATGTAACAAAAAAGCAGGCTGTCGGATGAAATCCGGGATATAAGAATTGTGCGGTGCAATTATGAACCTGCGGGAAGGCATAAACTATCCCAGATTCCGGGATGCCATATACCGATCGTAGATATAAAGTGATACAACAGCAAGAATTCCAATTCCCATGAGAACCCCTCCGAACATCCATGGATGGTAAGTTTCCCAAAGGATTTGGTTCAGTCCTGCCTCATCAGTTTTAAGGAATTTCATAGCATAAAAGAAGATTTCGTCATTCGAGAGCATTGGGTTATCCCCCAATTGAGGGAGCAGTCGTTTGATCATCTCGTATTTGTCGGCCAGAAGGTTGTAGACTCCCCCGGCAATAAATCCCCCGAAAAAATTACCCAAGGCAATCGGGAGGAACTGGGTGCCCATATAAAGAGCGGCTTTATCCTTTGGGGCAATCCTGCTGATATATTCCAGGATTTTCGGGGAAAAGGTCATCTCTCCGAACGAGAAAATCAGTATAGAAAAGAGCGTGAAAAAGGGATTTCGGGTAAGCACTGAGGCTGTAAGGCCAATTACATTGATGAGTATCCCGAAGGTCATGGATTGCAGGGGTCTGATTTTCATTATTATTGTGCTGACGACGATCTGGAACAGCACAATAAACATGGCATCCATAGCAATAATCTTTTCGGTGAGGATAATTCCGTTTTCGGTTCCCACGGCTTCAGCAAAGGCCGGGGAGATTGAATGCAAGGCGTTGTAAAGCGGGGCGGTGTTCACCCATTGTTCCATAAATACCGGAAGACTGTAGAAGTATTGCCAGTAAACGGTCCAGGCAGCGGAAAGGATCAGCAGGAATACTACAAAGCGGAGATCCTGCAATACGGTGAAGATGCTTTTAAAGACGGTGGAAAGGCTTTTCAGCAGGGAGTCGGAATTCATCTGTCGGCCGGGTTCGCGGAAGAATATCAGTACGATAAGCAGGTTGACAAGGATAGCGCCCGACGACATCAGAAAGACATAGTTCCAGCTTATCTCACGAAGCTCGGAAGCCATGAGCGGACCTATCAATCCCCCGATATTAACAATAACATAAAAAATTCCGAAACCCAGAGAAGAGTTGCTTTCATTGGTGGTACGGGCTATTGTGGCGGAAATAATCGGTTTGAAGAGGGCGGCGCCAATGGCCACATAGAAAAAGGTTACAAACACCGAGCTGAAGGAGCTTACCTGTCCCATGAGATAATACCCGCTTGATAGGATTAAGAAGGCGATAACGAGTATTTTCTTGTAACCGAACTTGTCGGCAATGGCTCCGGTGATAACCGGCAGAAAGTAAAGAATAGCGTTCACAATGCCCATAATCATCCCTTTCTCGACCTGTGTAAAGCCCAATGCCCCTGTTTCGGGGGAGTTGGTAAGGTAAAGGGCCAGAAGGTTAAAAATACCATAATAGGCCAGACGCTCAAAAAGCTCAAGGGTATTAGCGGCCCAGAAGGTGCCAGGGAAGGAACGGACAGTGGATGTGAATCGGCTCATAGAGTTTTTTTTATGCACATCTGATTTTGCAAATCAGATGTGCATAAAAATACTAAGGATTTTTTAGAATAAAGTCTGTATACAGTAAAATCAAGCTAATATGCCATTTTCAAATCCCCCCATTTTCAAATTTTCAAATTGCGCCATTTTCCAATTATCTCATTTTCAAATTCCCTAATTCCCTAATTCCCTAATCCCCTCATTTTCAAATTAACCAATTTCCTAATTTCCTAATTTTCAAATTCCCCCATTTTCAAATTTTCAAATTATCTCATTTTCAAATTGTCTCATTTTCAAATTCCCCAACCAAGTAATAATACCCGGTTTAATCAGATAATTCTTTTCTGTAATCAGGTGTTTACGCTGTATAAAATGGAGGCCGCATATTCTAATTTTGATATTCCCATTCGTGCAGGATGAATTGAAAGTTGATATGGGGTTCTCATTGTTCCCAAATAGATTTAAAAATCACACCGATTTTCAATTCAGTATACCCTTTATAAAAGCAAATATTCTGTTCGTCAATAATATCAATCGTAACACTTTTAACATGAAAAAAATCTACACATTAATCGTAATGCTTGCAATTACTCAATAGTACAGCCGACCTTATCTGCCAATATCGTTGCCAAAGAGCTTACTGTTACCGATGCTGTTGTTGCAGCAAAGATTTACGACGGTAACAAAGATGCAGTAATCTCCGGGGCAACGCTTTCAGGGATTGTTCCGGGATATAATGTGGCTCTTGAAACATCCACTGCAGGTACATTTGCCTCAGCAGGTATCGGAACCGGTATTGCAGTAACACCGGCAATGACAATTACCGGCGGACAGGCAGGAAACTATTTACTTGCACAACCTGCAGGTCTCACTGCCAATATCACAGCCAAAGAGCTGACAGTTGCCGGTGCTGTTGCACAAAACAAAGTTTATAATGGCAACGCCAGTGCTGTTATCGCTGAGGCTCTCCTCGATGGTAAAGTTGGTGATGATGATGTGGCTCTTGATGCACTTACAGGTACTTTTGCCGATGTCAATGCAGCTGATGCTGTTGCTCCTGCTTTAACACTTAAAGGCGCAGCAAAGGCTAATTACACGCTGACTCAGCCAATGGGACTTTCTGCGAATATCACAAAAGCAGCACTAACCGTTACCGCTCAGGATGCTACACGCAGAGAAGGCATAGCCAACGAAGCATTTGTTGTTGAATACAGCGGTTTTGTGAACCCGGAAGACAAGTCGGTACTCCACACTCAACCGGTTGCTGCTTCCGTTTCTGATGCTTCGAGTGCACCCGGCAATTATGCGATCACCGTATCGGGAGGAGCTGATAACAACTATAGTTTCACCTATGTTGGTGCTACCTTAACGGTAACTTCCACAGTCGGAATAGCACAGAACAGCCTTGTGAAGATTAACGTTTATCCAAATCCATTTGTAAATGAACTGTTCATTGAAGCAGAAAATCTTCCTGCAAACGCAAAAGCAAATCTGTATGATTTGAACGGTCGCAAACTGATGAACATCAAGCTCGATGGACAAGCAATCAGCCTTGGACATCTTACAAGCGGAGTGTATTTGCTTCAGGTAGAAGGAAAATCCTTCCGTATCGTGAAACAATAAACTCAAGCTGCATGCCGCAAGGCGTAGGCTAATCAAAAAGCCCGGAGAATTGTCTGAATGACAAATTCTCCGGGCTTTTTTTAGAAATATTTCTCAAGAAACTCTGTGGCTTACTCTTTATCAGCTATTAAACAGTTGGACACGGAGTTTATTAAGAGGACCTCAAATAATCTGATAGAAATACTATTTTTGCCTGATGAACGAATGGTTCATGTATTTAGGAACGGAACGAAACAAAAACCAAATAGAATATGAAACCCACACAATCAAGAAGAGATTTCATTCGCATGTCTGCAGCAGGTGCAGCAGGAGCTGTTTTACTCACTCAATACGGCTGCATTCCAAAAGCCGGCAATGCTGAAAAGGCTGCTCTTGTTGACCCGAAGTCATTTGGTCTGGGCTTGCAACTTTATACCATTCG
>CAMAZH010000057.1 GCA_945863035.1 Chitinophaga pinensis
TTCAGGAAGTCAATCCCTGTAATTTGGGGCATTTGGATATCCATGAAAATAAGGTCGATGCGCTTTTCCCTGATCACATTGAATGCTTCCATTGCGTTGGAGCATTTCGCCACGATTTCAAGGTTCTCGATTTTTGCTGCATGTGATTCGATCAGTTGTATTGCAAGCGGTTCGTCATCAACAATTAGACATTTTGTTTTCATTTCGTTAGGGTATTGTGTTGAGATTTTCAATTGTCAGATTAACGCAGAATCGCTTTTGTTCGCTCTTAAACTCCAGTGTATGCTTCGAAGGATAGAGGAACTCAAGTCTTTTCTTTACATTCTCCAGTCCCAGGCCGTTGCGCTCATTTCTGTTGTCGGGAATGGATTCCGGAATGGAGTTCTCTGCATGGAATACGAGACTTTTCCCGCGGGTGGAGAGAGCGATGTTTATGAACGAATTACCCGTGGCCTTGCTGCTGCCATGCTTAAAGCAATTCTCAACAAAGGTGAACAGAATCATGGGGGCAATAAGCAAATTCTCGTTTTCAAGATCGCACTCAAATATAACGGTTAGCCTTTTGTCATATCGCAACTTTTCAAGTTCCAGGTAATTATCGATAAGGTTTACTTCTTTTTTAATGCTGATTTCAGTTTGACCGCATTCATAAAGGATATACTTCATGAGTCCGCTGATCTTTTGTAGCCCGACAACCGTTTTGGGGGAGCCCGACAAAGCCAGGCTATACAGATTATTCAAGGTGTTGAAGAGAAAATGGGGATGGAGCTGAGCGGTGAGAAGGGAAAGCTCGGTTTCCATGTTGATCTTTTCCATTTCGCTTTTTCTCTTCATTTCCAGCAGATAGTCGCGAATAAGTTTTGCTGCGGCAAACATCAGAAACGAAATGATGATCCAGATCATGTTGCCTGCAATCTCCGGGTAGTTCAGGATGCTGCTTCGGGCAAAAAAATCCGGGTTGAAATAGCGGTAAAAGAGGAAGTGGGTACTTAGTTGAAAAAGCAAGGAGAAAAGTACAGTTGCGAGTAAGAAATAGATTATCAGATACCTTAACTTCCCGGGTTTTATTCCGAAAGGAATCAAAAAGTACATGCTAAGATAACTAAAGGCTAAAAAGACAGGCATCCCTGTTGCAAGATATAGTAAGATCCTGTAGAGATGTTCGTAATGCGAATCCATGTAATACACTGTCAATATCAATAGATATGATATCCAGAAAAAGAAGTGTCGTATCCATCTCTTGCCCAACATAAACTAAGAGTTTAAAAGATTCAACTGAATCATAAATTTATTTCCGAAATTCCTGCTCGACAGTGAAGCCGTGTCGGTATAAAGTATTTCAATCCGCTTTTTAAGATTGGTGATGCCTGGATCCTCATTATAATCCTGTTCGGTTAAACCGAAGTTTTCGCCCTGAACGCTACAGTTCAGGATGTTATGGTATATTTCAAGAAAAACGCTGATCTTCATTGTGGAATCAGGGTTTTTGCCTGCGTTTTTAAAGAAAAACTCCACGATTGTAAACACCATCAAGGGGGCGAGACTTATTTCAACCGAAGAACCAATGATTGAGTAATTCACCTCAAGTTTATTGGCATAGTTTAATTGTTGCAATTCAATAAATCGCTGAATCTGTTCCATCTCCTTACTGAGCCTGATTTCAGGAACATTGCAATCGTAAAGGATGAAATTAAGGATTTCCGACACTTTTTCAATCCCTATGGCGGCATTAGCCGGGTTTTCTCTGGCAACGAGCTCCAGGTTCGACAGGGTAACCAGCAGAAAATGGGGGTGGACCTGTGACTTAAGATATTTAAGTTCGATTCGGAGATGCTTGCTCTCCTCCTCAGTTTTTAAAACCGTGGCGCGATACCAATCCCTCGAGTATTTTATTGTAATGAAATACACGGTCGGGAGGAGAATGAAAAAAGCGGCGCTGAAAACGGAGAAAAAGCTCAACGGATCTTTATTTACCCTTTCCGGGCTAACGAGTGGAAAGAGGATGTACTGGGTTTTATAATGTTCGAGTACACCCGATATGGCAAGCAAAAGGAGGAACAGCAATGTGAAATGAATTACTTTGTTTCTCAGTAAAAGCCAGGGGACAAGCAAGTATGCCGTAGTGTAGGAAATCAGAAAAATTATGGGCAGGCTTAAAATGTAGTCAGCAAGAAATTCAATTAAATGGACTTTCTGCTGGCCTAATGTGTAGAGGCCCGCGATAGCAATAATAAAAACAATCCAGGCCAAAACATGGCTTTCAAACCTGTTACCGGGCAAAAAAACTGCAAGTGCTTTTTTTAAATTCATTCAAAAGGGAAATTGCATTTGATTTTTAGTGAAAATTATAAAAATTCCGTCAAATAAGGATTTATTTCTGCGAAATACGCAGAACTCACTGCATATGTCGGTCAGGGGACTGTAAACGGTTTTTTATTTTATTGGCATTCCAACCATTGTCTCTGCATAAATCCGTCTTATTCCTTGGAAACCTCCTTGTCTGAGATGAACCCCTTGAATACGACATCAGTCGGCATTTTATCCTCAAAACGAGTTTGAATTTCTTTATCCTTTAGCCGATAAGGGCTCTCCGGTATGTAAACGAATCTGAACCGTCAGTATAATCGGATTTGCAGCCTGACACAGGCATTAATTGACACGGAAGTGTTGTTTTCTTATAGATTGCAGGCCCTAACTGAATAGTTATCAGAAAAATAAGTGAATATAATATTTTTACGATAAAGGAACGGATTTGAAAATTCATGCATTCAAACCTGTAAAGGAGTTGTTCACAGAAAAATTGATACGGTTTGCTGTTTGGTACCAATCCCCCGAAAAGAAAAAAATGAAATAAACGAAATTTTGTATTGCAATAACTAAAATCCTAATCTATGAGAAAACACGTAATTTTACTCTACAGCCTGTTATTATGCAGTGTGCAATTCTTGCAGGCGCAAAACCGCGTAATAACCGGTACTGTTTCATCTGCGGAAGATGGAAATGCTATTCCCGGTGTCACTGTATTTGCCAAGGGCAGCAGTGCGGGGGCAATAACCAACCTGAGCGGTGTTTACAGTATTGACATTCCCGGGAATGCCGGTATATTGGTATTCAGTTTTGTTGGACTTAAAACGATGGAAGTTCCCATTGAGAACCGAACGGTAATCGATATTGCCATGGAACAGGAGTTCCTGGGAATTGAGGAGCTTGTGGTAACTGCTGTGGGAATCAAGAGAAACTCGCGCGATCTTTCATACTCTGTTCAGAAAGTTGACGGGGAAATGGTGGAGAACAAAGTGGAAACCGATGTGATGCGCGCTTTAAGCGGCAGGATTGCAGGGGTACATGTATCAAGCAGCGGTGGTGCTGCCGGATCATCCTCCAACATTACCATCAGGGGAAGTTCATCTGCATTGGGTACGAACCAGCCATTGTTTGTGGTTGATGGAATACCTTATGATAACTCTACCTACGCCACCCAGAACAATACCGTTTATGGATCAACCTATTCCAACAGGGCGCTTGATCTCGATCCGAATGATATAGAATCGTTAACGGTGCTGAAAAGTGGCGCATCGGCTGCACTTTACGGATCCCGGGCTGCTAACGGGGTAATCGTGATTACCACCAAATCAGGTAGTAATTCTGCCATCAAACGTTTTGACGTTAGTATTGTTTCCACAATTGCTACCGAAGAACCCACTAAACTTCCAAGTTTTCAGAATGAATACGGGCATGGATCCAATTTCCAGTTTAATTCAGGGTATTTCGGAACCTGGGGACCCCGGTTTGATGCCCCGGATCTGGACGGAAACGGTGATGGATTGGGAAGCGGATTGCTGTTTAACAATAATGGAGTTATTTCATATGAAAATCACCTTGGAGATATTGTTCCCTACAAAGCTTATCCCAACAATGTAAGCGATTTCTTTGAAAAGGGAAGTGTATTCGAGAATTCCGTCAGTATTTCAGGTGGAGATGCAACCACGAACTTTATTCTGGTTGCTACCGCGAATAATCAGGATGGATTTATTCCCAATACAAGTTTGGATAAATACTCTCTTAAGGTAGCAGGAAACCAGCAACTTAACGATAAACTGAAAGTAGGTAGTTCTCTTACCTACTCCGCTGTCGACCAGATCGGTGTTCCAACCGGAGGATATGGTGTTACCAATACCAACATTTTCGGGCATCTTTGGATCATTCCCAGAAGTTACGACCTGAGCGGATTTGCATTTGAGGATCCTATTACCAAAACAAATCAGCATTATCGCACCGACAGGGATAATCCTTATTATATAGCCAAATACAACCAATATACCTCCAAGGTCAACCGAACTGTAGGTTTTGTGGATTTCGAGTATAAGGCTGCACCCTGGCTTACCGCAATGTACAAGCTGGGTGTAAACACCTATACCGACAGAAGGCAACAGGTGTATGCCAAATCAACCTTGTTCAACGATGGGCTGGGAAGCATCCTTGATGATGATATTACTTTTACAGAGTTGGAGTCAAACCTTCTACTGACTGCCAGTAAAAGCTTTGGGAAATTTGAACTTACAGCGATCACCGGTTGGAATGTTAATCAGCGGACAACTGACCGGCAGAGATTCCTTGGCAATGAGATTGTTGTTCCGGGAATCAACGATTTGGATAATACCAAGACCGTTCTTCCTAACGGGGGGATTTATGAAAAGCGCCGTCTGATGGGAGTATTCGGTGACGTTTCATTGGGTTACGGGAATTGGGCTTTTGTAAATCTTACCGGACGAAACGACTGGTCATCCACACTTCCGGTAGAAAACAACAGTTATTTTTACCCTTCACTAACAGGTTCGGCGATCCTGACGGATGCTTTACCGGGATTGAAAAGCGATGTTGTGAGCTATTTAAAGATTTATGGTGGAGTCTCCAGAATTGGAAATGATGCAGACCCATACCAGACATCAACTACCTATACCGTTAATCCCAGCTATGGAAATAATCTGGGCACCATCGAATTCCCGTTTAACGGAGTTGCAAGCCTTTCCAATAACGATATTCTCGGAAACAATAATTTGAAACCCGAGTTTACAACCGAATATGAAATAGGAACCGACATGCAGTTCTTTAACAATCGTTTTGGTTTTGATGTATCTTATTATGACAGGGTCTCTACCGATCAGATTTTTGGGGTTCAGATTCCTGCCTCTTCCGGATATATTCAGAAGGTTTTGAATGCCGGAGAAATTACCAATAAAGGTGTTGAAATAGCTCTAAAGGCTGTACCTGTTTCCAATTACAATGGATTCAAATGGAATATTGAGATCAACTACAGCAAGAACAACTCAATGGTTGTGAAGCTTTTTGATGATGTGGAACTGATAGACATCGGCAGCAACTTTACCAGTTTCGGTAGTGTAAATAAAGTGGGATATCCTTATGGGGTTATACAGGGAACTGTTTTACGACGCGACGAAGAGGGAAATCTTCTTATTAACCCCGCTACAGGCTACGCCATGATTGATACAGAACTCGGAATCATTGCTGATCCCAATCCGGATTTCCTCTCTGCATTATCCAATACGTTCAGCTATAAAGGTCTTAATCTTAGCGTATTGTTCGAATACCGAAAGGGTGGGGAATTATATGCCTACTCGATTGGGGAAATGAGGAATCGTGGAGTGGTTGCGGAAACTGCTATAGACAGGGAGGCTGGCAGGGTAATACGCGGTGTACTCTCGGACCCGGATGATCCTACTCAGGCTCAGCTGGATGCTGATGGAAATAAAATCCCCAACAATATTCAAATTACAACCAATAATTATTTTTTCAGAGGCTTTCCAGCCGATGAAGCCAATGTGTTTGATGCAACCATTTTCCGTTTCCGTGAACTGGTTGTAGGTTACTCCCTTCCTCAAAAATGGGTTTCACAAGTAAAACTTAAAGATGTGAATATATCATTTATCGGAAGGAACCTTTGGTTTTATGCACCCAACGTACCGCATATCGATCCTGAAACCAGTGGTTATGAGGCTGGCAACAGACAAGGGGTAAGTTATTATTATATGCCAAACGCCCGCCGTTATGCAGTTAGCCTTAAATTGAAATTCTAAAAATAAAGCATATGAAAACACTGAAATATTTAACACTGATTTTGATCTTGTCAGGATTCTTAGGGTCCTGCGAGAAGTTCCTCGATATAAACGATGATCCGAATAATCCAACTGCGGCTACCATCATCGATCTGATGCCTGCCGGGCAGGTTTCGATTGGTTTTGCCTTCTCCAATGTCCCGGGTCGGATTGGTGCCGATGCAGTTCAGCACATGGTAGTAGGTCGGTTTGACGGATGGGATGTGGATGGTTCTGATGTGTCCAATGACTGGAGATTTTCGCTCTATGCCGGTGCATTGAAAGATTTTGAGGATGTCATTGAACAGGCAACAGCATCCGAAAATTTTCATTACGTGGGAATTGCTAAGCTCCTCAAAGCCTATTCATACAGTCTGATGGTGGATATGTGGGATGATATCCCATTTACACAGGCCTGTGGGGATTTTGAATATCCTGAATTTGATGATGCTTCTGGAATTTATGATGATATTTTCCTTCTGATTGATGAAGCTCTCGACAATATGGAGATGGACAATTCCGTCACACTTGCCGATGTGGATTTGATTTATCAGGGGGATGTGGCATCATGGATTCGGATGGGGAATACCCTGAAGCTGAAATTGTATAATCAGATCCGTTTGGTTGATCCGGTAAGTGCTAAGGCTGGAATTGAAGCATTGGTAGCTGCTGAAGCTGCTAACCCGGGCGAAGTATTGATCACCAGTGCTGATCAGGATTTTAATTTCTATTTCGTGAATAATGCCAATCCCGAAAACCGCCACCCAAGTTATCAGGCAGATTATCTGGTAAAAGGAGAGGCACATATCTGCAATTTTTTCTATGACTACCTGGATAACAACAATGATCCCAGAATCCCATATTATTTTTATAACCAGAATGCAGACGGGTTTGAAGGCAGAAATTACGGCGATCCTGCACCGCAAGGAAATGACGGGGATACAAGAACGGTTCCCGGCATTTATCCCGTAGGCGGAAAATTCGATGATGGATCAGCTGAGGCGGTTACCGGTGGGTCTGCCAACGGCGACGGGGAATTCAGAATGCTTACCAATATCATGAGGCTGTATATTGAGGCAGAAGCCGCTTTATCCATGAATGCAGCGGTTTCCGGAACAGCAGAGGAATTATTTAAGGAGGCTATGGAAGCCTCATTCCTGGAAGTTAATCGGTTAAGCGCACCGGATATGATAAGCACGGATGTGGATGCCTACATTCAGGACAGATTGGACGACTTGACAGATTCCACTACTGTTTCCGGTAAACTCAATCTGGTGATGACGGAAAAATGGATTGCAATGTTCGGTAATGGTATGGAATCATTTAATGATTATCGCAGAACAGGATTCCCAGTAATTCCTGATCCGATTGAAACCAATAATCTTAGACTGCTGCGTATCCCTTATCCGAACGATGAACTCGATGCCAACCCAAATGCCCCGGATCAGCCAAATCGAAACCTGCCTGTTTTCTGGGATGTTGACAGTAAATAGTTGTAACTCTAAAATTAACAGAAAATGAAAAAAATTATCATACTTCTATTTTCTTCCTTTGTGCTCATAAGCAGTTGTATTAAGGACGAAGACAAATGGCCTGAAGTGATGAAAGATGGCGATGTTGGCGCTGCCATGCCTTACGCCTACTTTAACACCCCGAAAATCTTCGATATTACCAATATCAATAGCACGAAGATTGAATTTTCACTGAAAGTCAATGCTACCAATCGGGCGAAGAACTACCGCAGGGTGGTTCTGATGAAATCCTTTAATGGCGGAGACATGGTTCAGCATGCTGAATACCTTCCGGCTGATTTGCCTAAAGAGGTATCTATCACTGTTGAACAGGCCATAGCAGGCATCGAAGGACTCACAAAGGAAGATCTTGTTGGTGGCGACTTTTTCGATTGGGAATTCCAGATTGACGTACCCGACACATTGCAATACCAGGATGAATTATTGGGGACTTTCCCCGACTTCAGATCTTATTTTGCCTCTTCCCCACAGGGTTTTGCTATTGAGGGCTCCTATACTATGGACCTTCTGGCTGATGATATCGGGACTGCTGATGCCCGTAAAGAGGGATTTCAGGTTACTAAAGTCCCGGGGACAGCCGGATCTCAATACATTCTTCAGGATATTTCAGGAACCGCACTGTTTAATCTCTGGGAAGTTGAAGTTGCTTACAGACTTTTCTATATCGGCGACAACAAGTTCGTCCTGAGCGGGGCTTCGGAAGGTTTCCCGACTCAGATCAGACTTGCTGGCACCGTTGAAAGGGACGGCACGACAGGCGTGATTATGGTGGATGTTGTTTATGTGAATTCCTGCTGTGGACTTAATGACCTTCGTGTTAGTTTTACTCTTACGCCCGAATAGACAGGAATACTTTAGGAAAATAATATCAAGCAGGTGACACCTAAAGTGTTGCCTGCTTTTTTTATGGTCCGATTTCAAAACGATTCCGCACATGAGCTTTGTTTAACGGAACAAGGAATAAATAGTAGTGGTAATTTGAACACTATGTTTTTTTTAATTTTTTTTCGGCTCGGGAAAGAAATTATAATCATTCTAAATAAGGCCTTGAAAAACGCAGGGGTTTGGAGTTTCGTCTCATTTGGTGATTTGTCGTAATTCAATGAAAAATGGGGTTTCAGATGGTTTGGATGGCAAATGGACTGGGTTGGAAGTACCTTCCCGGCCTTGAGTTCGGCAGTTGTTTAATTGTTGTATAGTCATTCGGATGGATATGATTTTTGAATACATCTTAATATTTTGCAATTAAATACTTGCAAAAATTTTTAAAATAAAAACTTTACTCTATTTTCGTAGAAATTTTATCCTCAAAACGGCACAGGAACAGAGCAAAACTTTGGAAGTGCTATTAAACTACTAACTAAAATGATGAAATCTTTAAGGCTATTCTTTGCGGCTATAGCAGCTGCAGGAATGATTGTTGGAATGGTTGGTTGCTCCGACCATCAGGAGAGATACGAAGATCCACCTTGGCTTGGTGGCTCAAGCATTGAGACGCTTGAGGAGAGAGGAAATTACACTACATTCCTCAAACTAATGGAAAAGGCTAACTACACAGATCCTATTTCCAAGCAACTATTTACACTTTTTGTACCAAGCGATGAAGCCTTTAATGCTTACTTCCAATCTATTGGTAAAACTTCAGTCGATGATTTAACAAAAGATGAAGCCGTTCAGCTATTTACCCTTCACGTTTTAAGAAATCCCCGGTCAAGGTTCCAGCTTATTTATGAATATGCCTGGTCTGAGCTTCAGGGACCCAAAGGAGAATACGCTTCCCTTTTTCACAGGAAATCAACGCCCAGCACGTCAATTCCCTACAAGGAAACCATTAAATATGTTCCTGGAAGAGAGGGCGAAGAAGTTCTGATGTATTCCGGGGAGAAGAATGTGCCTCTGTTTACTTATGAGTTTTTCGGCGATTTTGGCGGCGAAAGGGATGGGTCGGATTATTTGTTTATGTATCCGGGAAGCACCTGGGAACTTAATTACCCTTCCAATATAAAGGGAATGAACTGGCACAATGCAATGGTTATTCCCAATCCCCTGATCCCCGAAGAATTGGAGGTAAGGACCGCCAGTGGGTTCATTTATTTCCTCGACAGGGTTGTTCCTCCTATGCCCAGCATTGAAGAATACCTTCTGGCCAATCCGGATAAATACGGATTGTACTACGATATCCTTCAGCGTTTTGCCGCTTATGGCGGTCTGAAAATCGACGAGCAGAAGAGAGTCCTTTACAGAAAATCATATGATCTCGTTTTTAACCTGGCGGAAGAAAGAGGTCCTTCAACCAACACTGATGTTCCTCCCCAAAATATGTGGTCAGCATTTATTCCTACAAACACTGTTTTGCAGGATTATCTTGATAATTCTGTATTGAAGTACTATCCTTCACTTGACAGCGTTCCACTGGTTACCTTATATTATATTCTTCAAACCCAGCTTTCGGGTGCACTTGCTGTAATTTCCAAATTGGAGAAAGGTTATTTTAACTCTTTTGGAGATGCTGTTTCAATCACCAGATCGGATATAAAATCGGGTTACATGTGTAGCAATGGGGTTGTTTATGAGATGAATAAGGTTCTCGAGCCGAACGTTTTTACTTGCGTTCCCGGACTCCTTTTCATTGATAAGAATTATTCCACCATGTTGTTTGCTCTTGACCAGGCAAATATGCTAAGCAGTCTTTCGAATCCTGAGTCGGACGTAACTGTTTTTGCCTCAACCAACGAAAAACTGGAGGAATATGGCATACGTTACAACGCAACCAGTTCGATCATTGAGAGCAGGGGGCCAATCGACGGCAAATGGGGCCCCATGAATTCCACTGAATTGACAATGTTTTCCCAGGACCAGATTTATAAAGGCCTATTACCTGATTTAGCTACAGGTGAGGGTTATGCGGAAATGAGCTCGGGCAATTATGTGAATTACTCGAACGGTCAGGTGAAAGGCGCAGAAAACATGTTTTCCGGAGTTATTCCAAATATTGAGGAGGTTATCGAAAACGAGCGTAATGGTTTTCTTGTGAAAGTGGATTACCCTGTTGTTTCAAGAGTGGTTATGGGGAAATACATTATGTCGGATCCCGACCTTTCCGATTTTGCCCAATTGCTGATTGATACAAAATTGCTTGATTCGAAATACAAGGACCCTGTTACAAAGGAGAATATTCCTAACCTTAAATTCCTTGCTGTTTCCAAATACTGGACCGCCTTTCTCCCTACAAATGCTGCTATGGCAGAGGCCAGAGCTGCAGGTTTGGTCCCGCAAACATCATCGGTTGATTCCATTACAAGCTTTATCATGTACCATTTTGTGAAGAATGACGTGGTTTTCGACGACGGTCTCCGTTCCGGAACCTTTATCACAAACCGTACCTACAAGGATCCCATCGATGGGAAAACAAACCTGAACTCAACTGTTGAGATCATGAATTCTCTAAATAATCTTTCTGTAAAGGATTTTTCAGGACAGGTAATAAATGTTGACCATGCTCAAGCTGATATCCTTGTCAGAAAAGGTGTTGTTCACAAAGTCAACTCTGTCTTAAAATATTATTAGTAATTTAAAATATCTAACCAGATCTACTATGAAAAAAATCATAATACTTTCAGGATTACTAATATGCTTATTGTCAGGGTTTAATGAGGTCTTCGGTCAGTCATCTATTATCAAGGGACGAATTATCGACTCGCTGACCCTGGAAACCCTGATGTCGGTAAATATTGTTGAGGTCGATAAGAACGGCCGTTTTATCGGGGGAACAGTTTCGGATTACAATGGAAACTACGTTTTCAAGGTTTCGAATGTTAAAAACCCCATTCAGGTTTCCTTCATCGGTTACAAAAAGCAAACCTTTATGCTCGATGGCCGAACCCAGTTGGATATAAAGTTGGAGTCCGAATCCATCGCAATGGAAGAAATCGTTGTGGTTGGCGCAAAAATGGGGAACGATGGTTACACCAATGTCCGCGACAGAGCAACTGCGGTAGCCCGTATTGAGCTTGCTGATATGAAATCGGTTATGTCCACCACAGTTGAAGACATGCTTCAGGGACGTATGGGTAACGTCGATATTTCTTCCGTTTCCGGTGACCCGGGAGCCGGTTTGAACATCAGGATCCGGGGTACTGCATCCCTGAATGCCCGAAATCAACCTCTAATCGTAATCAACGGTATTCCTTATGATGCCAATATCGATGACAGTTTCGACTTTGCAAGTGCTGATATAGAGAAATTCGGTAACCTGATCGACGTTTCCCCGGAAGACATCGAATCAATCGAGGTCCTAAAAGATGCGGCATCCACTGCTGCCTGGGGTTCCAGAGCATCTAACGGTGTTTTGATGATTAAAACAAAACGCGGTTCCAAATCAAAACCGGTTTTCGAATACACTTTCAAATCTACTGTGGCAAACGAACCTGATCCAATCCCTATGCTCGACGGTGCAGGATATGCAAGGCTTATTACTGAAGAATATTACAATGTGAGCCGAAATGAGTTTTCCACATTGCCCGCATCCAAGCAAATTGCATTTGACCCGGAGTGGGAAGAGTATTATAATTACTCCCAGAACACCAATTGGGTGAAGGAAATTACCAAAACCGCATTTACACAGCAGCACGACTTTTCAGTTCGTGGTGGGGGAGAGAAATCCAGATATAATATGTCTATGGGATTTTTCGATGAGGGGGGTACCACAGTAGGTAATGATCTTAAAAAACTGAATCTCAGAAGTTCACTTGACTACGACCTTTCTTCGAAACTGCAGTTTAAAACGGATATTATGTTTACCCGTTACGACCAGAATTCGACTTACGACGTTGAGGATCCCGAGTTTGCTTCAAACAACGGTTACAAATCCCTTCGTTCGGTTGCCTACAGAAAAATGCCAAACCTTTCGGTTTACGATAGGGATACCAGCAATATATCCTATGGCGATTATTTCACTCCTTATTCCACGTTGCAGGGTAACGCCAGGGATATGTACAATCCTGTTGCTTTTGCCGATCTGGGTTCGCAGAAGCGGTTCCGCGACAATGCAAGAGCCTTGTTCAGCATCCGCTACCTTATTGCCCCACGCCTTATTTTGAATTCTACCGTAACTCTTGACATCTTTGACAACAAAATCTCCAAGTTCCTTCCTTATAAAGCTCTTGGATACGATTACAACAGTGATATTTCCAATCACGCAGTTAACGAGTTTTCAAAGAAAAGCTCGATATATACCATAAACCAGTTGATTTTCAGGCCTAGTTTCGGCGATAATCACGACGTTGTCTTTATGGGTCAGTTTGATACGGAAGAGTCGATATCGAGGTGGTACAAAACCGAATCGAGCCAGTCGGCATCCCCGTTCTTAACGGAACCTTATGATAAAAACCTTACCTACTTCGGAGCCAGCTATTCCCAGTATCGTTCCTTAGGTTTGTTTCTTACGGGTAGTTACAAGTATAAAGACAAGTATAGCATTATGCTTGGTGCCAAATACGAAGGGAACTCCAAGTTCAGCAAAGAAAGCAGATGGGGATTATTCCCAACCGTTTCGGGGTTCTGGAGAATCTCTGAAGAAGGTTTCCTGAAGGATATCAGCTTCATTAACGATCTTAAACTTAGAGCAAGTTGGGGACAGAGCGGAAATTCACCTTCTCAGAACTACTTGTACTTTAACACCTATGGAGCAGGCTCCAGTATATCTTACATGGATATGCAGGGAGTTCAGCCCAACGGCATTGAGCTTACCAGTCTTATGTGGGAAACTATTGATCAGATTAATCCGGGTCTTTCGTTTTTCGGCTATAACAACCGTTTGAATATTGAGATAGACTATTACAAGAAGAAAACCCTTAATCTATACCTCGAGAATTCCGGTATTCCCGACCATTCAGGTTTTGGCACCATTAACCGGAATGATGGTGAAATGGAAAACACCGGAACTGAATTCATGGTAGATTACACAATCGTTAAGAAAAAGGATTTCCAGATCAACTTTAACCTTAACCTTTCCAGAAACCGAAACGTTGTTTTGCGCTTGCCTGATAACTACAGCCTTATTTATGGGAACATGCTTGAAAACGGCAACTATAAAATCAGCGTTAAGCCGGGTGAGGCACTCGGTGGATTTTTCGGCTATGAGTATTTGGGGGTTTACAAATCCGATGCGGATGCGGTTGTTCGGGATAAAAACGGTGATCCTGTTTATGGCTTGAACATTAATGAACCACTCAGCATGATTATGGGAGGAACCAGCGGTTACGTTTTTGAAGGTGGTGATGCCAAATACGGTGACATCAACTACGATGGGAAGATCGATGAGCTCGACATTGTATACCTGGGCGATTTGAACCCCAAATACATGGGGGGAGCAGGAACCCGCATCCAGTATAAGAGTTTCATTTTCAACACCTTTTTCTACTTCAAGTTAGGTCAGAAAATCATCAACCAGACCCGTATGGATACTGAAAAGATGTATAACTACGATAACCAGAGTTTGGCTACCAATTGGCGTTGGAGAAGAGAAAACGACGAAACTGATGTTCCCCGGGCTCTATATAATAAAGGGTACAACTGGCTTGGCTCGGATCGATTTGTGGAAGACGGATCTTACCTGAGACTGAAAACACTATCCCTAAGTTATGTTGTAAATCAGGATGTATGCAGATGGCTCAGGGTGAAGGACATGAAAGTTTACGCCACTGGTTATAACTTATACACTTGGACAAACTACTCAGGTCAGGATCCTGATGTAGCTCCTCCTTCAAAACCGGATGTGCTGCCTAAGGATTATAGCAAAACGCCGCCAAG
Organism: Chitinophaga pinensis; assembly: GCA_945863035.1. Taxonomy (GTDB): domain Bacteria; phylum Bacteroidota; class Bacteroidia; order Bacteroidales; genus JACJXF01. Next base: position 14,456 of record CAMAZH010000057.1, read on the forward strand.
TAGAAAGTTTATGTTCGGTGTAAACCTCACGTTCTAATTTTTAAAATGTAATTCAATGAGAAAACTCACTATAAGTAGCACAGTTAGATTTGCTATTCTCTTTGTGGTTCTGACACTGGGATCATGTACGGATTGGCTTTCTATTGCTCCGGAAAATAATCTTATTAAGGAAAAATTCTGGACAAAAACAGCAGATGTTGACGGTGCTCTCGCCGCTTCATACAATGCTTTGAGGGACGCATCGATGAAATCGCTAATATTCGGGGAGTTGCGAGCCGATTTGGTAACCTTCCCGGGCAGCAACTTTACGGAATATGCGAAAATTGCCGCAAGTAATATCAGCTCAACCAATGGGGTGGTAAACTGGAGTGCTTATTATAAAGCAATTAACCTTGCTAATACCCTAATGTATTACGACAAGCAGGTATTCGAAAAGGACGCGACCTTTACCAAAGATATGATGGATGCAGTGGATGCTGAAGCTTTGTTCATCCGGGCATTGTCATATTTCTATTTGGTTCGTCTCTGGAAGGATGTGCCCTTGGTTATTGAACCTTCCATTTCCGACACTTCTGATTTGTATTTGGCGAAGAGTTCCGAATATGAAGTGGTGGGCCAGATCATCAAGGATCTTCTCAAAGCCAAGGATATGGCTTATACCACAGAGTTTGCCGGATCCGATTATTTCTATGGCAGGGCAAACAAGTACTCCATTATGACCTTGCTTGCTGATGTTTACCTTTGGGATCAGCAGTATCAGAAATGCATCGACTATTGCGACTCCGTTACGAATTCGGGCCTTTATGCAATGGAACCCGCCGATACATGGTTTAGCATCTATTACCCGGGTAACTCTGTCAATGAAGGTATTTTTGAACTTCAGTATGATGACAACCTTGATAACCAGAACAATCCTATATACGATAATTTGATTACTATCTCGGGAGGCACGCAGGTTACCCTGAACTCCAAGAACATCGATATCCTTATGGATAAGGAAGATGCCAGACGATTCCAGGGCAAGGGTGCTATCTGGAAATACCGCGGTAAGGATGCTCTGGGCTTGGTTCCGAGGTCTCTCACTGAACGCGATGCAAACTGGATCGTTTACAGGTACGCTGACATCATGCTGATGAAAGCGGAAGCAGCAATTGAGCTTGACCGTTTTGACGAAGCAAATGCTTTAATCAGGGAAACATTGTTGAGAGCGGGTTTGCCTTACGAGGACAACTCCGAAAAAGATCTGATCAGAACCGCTTTGCTGGATGAAAAAGGCAGGGAGTTTCTTCTCGAAGGAAAACGCTGGTTTGATCTTTTGCGTGCTGCAAAAAGGAATAACTTCCAGAATAAGCAGATCATTATTGACATGATTCTGTCAGGAGCCGACATTCAGCAGCAGGCTATCCTGAGAACAAAAGTTTATGATACACTGAGCTATTATCTGCCAGTTGCAGAACGCGAGTTGATTTACAATCAGAACCTTGTTCAGAATCCATTTTATAATCGGTAGAAACTTTAAAAAGATATTAATATGAAAAATTCTGCTTGGAGAATTGTGTTGGGAAGCAGCAAATTAATTTTGCTTGTCCTGTTTCTTTTCAGTTGTCAGGAGGATCCAATTGAATGGGAAAAGAAATCTACTGATCTTGTTATTTCCGAATACGTAGCTAATAATTCGGATTTCTCCGAGTTTGCTAAGATATTGGAAACCACTCAACTTACCAGTCTGTTAAGCGTACGTGGACCCTTTACCCTGTTTTTACCATCAGACGACGAAATGAAAGCATTTTACGCCGAAAAGGGTGTTGCTTCCTATACCGATTTAGATGTGGCTTTTCTAAGGAAACTGGTCCTGAATCACTTGATTCCCAGTAAAATTGAAACCGGGGATATCGGTCTCGGTGCGATCAGGGATACCAATGCTCTTGGCGATTACCTGGTTACCGAATTCGATGGTTCAGAGATTATTGTGAATAAATCAATAAGAATCAGTAAAAGGGATATTCAGGCTGCAAACGGGGTCATTCAGCTTATTGATAAAGTTATTGATCCGGTGACGGCCAGTGTTTTTGACCTGGTGGAAAGTAACCCCTCTTTCTCCTTGTTTACCGAGGGATTAAGATTAACCAAACTCAAAGACACCTTGCAGATTGTTACCTTCCCCTACGGTAAAAAACTGGCTCGAACCCGTTTCACCCTGCTTGCTGTTGCCGATACCACCTTTAACCGGTATGGCATTACAAATGTGGATGAGTTGGTTTCCTATTTCACCAGCGCCCCTGACAGTGTGACCTATCTCAATAACGGTTTTTACAGATATATGGAATATCATTGCCTTGGAGGAACATACTTTCTGAATAATCTGGAGACTCGTGTTTATCCGATCCTGTCATATGATAATAACATTTCTGTCACGGTAGACACCGACTACAAACTGAATTTCAACGCTCTTACCAAACTTTACACCGGTTTTATAATTGAAGAATCGAATTATCCTGCTAAAAACGGTACCGTTCATGCAATCAACGACCTGCTGCCGGTTTTTCAACCCGCACCTACGGTTATTACGCTTGAGACTACCGACTATTTTGATATGAGGCAGGGAGATTATTATGGCAAGTATTATATGAGATGGTTTGACGGGCAAAATACATTTGAAAACATCAAATGGGAAGGTGACTATCTTTTATACTATTTCAAAGACCATAATACCGGGAAATTGCTGAATGATGACTGCCTGAGCATGAACGGATGGTGGTGGGTTCAGATTACCACACCCAAAATCATGAAAGGAAAGTATAAGATGACAGCGAATCTTTGGAGTGGACAAACGAATTATCTAGTTTATGTTGATGGGGTTAACACGGCTTTGATTAAAGATTCAGATCCCGCTGAAACTACAAGCTGGGGCGAGTTTGAATGGACCGAAACAACCACTCACACTATAAAAGTGATTACTAAAAGTCCTGGCCTTTTATTCTGGGATACCGTAATTTTAACACCAATTAAATAATTCAATACCTGTCCAATAATTTAACACAGCTTTGAAATGACAAAACGATATTCATATTCGACCTGTTTAGCCTTCTTAACCTTGGTTTTCGCCAGCATATTTAGTCAAACCATACTGGCACAGACCGATGAGGTAACAATAAAAGGTGCGGTTACAGAATCAGGTACAGGATTGCCTTTACAACAGGTATCAATCTCGGTTTCATCCACAGGAACCTCATCATCAACCGATGAGCAGGGAACTTTTACTATTGCTGTTCCCGATTTGGAGGCCGAATTGATCATTAACTTGCCGGGTTATAACAAACGAAATATCTTTCTCAACGGCAGAGAATTCGTTTCAATTTCCCTGGTCTCGTCCGATTACCGATCGCTTGACAACTCTTATAATACGCCAACTGGTCCCGTAACGATTAAAGACGCAACATTTTCGGTTACATCCCTTATTGCGAGCGACATGAAACTCTCAAAGGTAAGCTCCTTTGATCAGGCCCTTCAGGGTCGGGTTCCCGGGATGTCGGTGGTTGAACAGTCTGGCGTTCCAGGGCACCGAACTTTTATGAACATACGAGGGTTTTCTTCCCTCTATGGCAGCTCTGAGCCATTGTTGTTTATAGATGGGATGATTCATGATTATTCCTATGCCTACAACAGCCTTATGGAAGGTTTTGCCCTTAACCCTATGGATATTGTTGATATTGACGATATCTCCGATATCACGGTTCTGAAAGATGGCGTATCTTACTTGGGCTCGGCAGCAGGGAATGGCGTAATCAACATAAACACCGAACAAAAGAGCGAAACCAGTACGGTAATCAAATTCTCCACTTATGGGGGTATTTCCATGGTTCCCAAAAGCCAGGATGTTCTCGATGCTTCCCAGTTTAAGAACTATTTTGGTGAAATGCTGACTTCTCAGGGTTACGACAACACTCAGATTAACTCGATGTATCCCTGGTTGAATGGAGCCGCTTCGGTGGAGGATTATTATAAATACAACAATAGCACCGATTGGCAGGATGAGATTTACAAGGCTGCAACGGTTCAGAAATACCACTTTTTCCTCAAAGGGGGAGATGATATTGCTACCTATAACATTTCAACCGGTTATTTGGCGCACAAAGGTATTTATGATAATTCAAACTATACCCGTTTCAACCTCCGTATTAATGGCAAGATCAATATCACTGATAAATTCTCGGTTACCCCAAATGCAAAATTATCGCTGGCCGACACAAGAATTGCCAACCAGGGGCCAAGTGCATGGAAAAACCCGATTTTGTCTTCCTTGTTAATGCCTCCCTCAATGGCTTCCAATGCCAGGGATGCAGCTACCGGAACAGTATTGGATTATCTTGACAATACCGGTGATGTATTTAATGTAAGTAATCCATCGGCAATTGTTCAGAATGCTCAGGGATCGACCAGGAACTATCACTTTTTGAGTTCGGTTGCTGCAAATTACAAGTTTAACGAGCATTTCAATGTTTCAACACTTGTGGGTATTAACTTTAACAATGCAAGAGAAAACATTTTCTTGCCGGATATCGGAATTATCCAGATCGATTCAGCTATTAACAGTCCGGGCGACTTTGTGAACGAGTTCCGGTCAACCCAAAATCACACGACTCTTACTTATAGCAACAAGACAGCTAGCGGACACACCATGGTTGTTAATGGCGGCTTCAGGATTATGGAGAATTCTTACAAATTCAACCGGAGTATAGACCTCAACACACCCTCAGATGATTTCAAAAGTCTTGGTGACGGCTCACTCTTCAACTTCCTTCGCACCACTACCGGCGACAACAGAGGCTTGCTTTGGGTTTCTTATTTCGGGAAAGCCGATTATAATTTCAGAAACAAATATTTTGTGAGCACCAACCTGTCGTATGATGGGAACTCGGCCACAAATGCGGAAAACCGCTTTAATTTCTATCCTTCCCTGGGAGCTGCATGGCGACTTTCTTCTGAGAGTTTCCTGAATCAGGCTACATGGCTTGAGGATTTGAAGCTCCGAGGTTCTTATTCCATAACCGGCAATATGTTCAGCAGTGTTTATGACTATTCAAAGCTGTATTACACCAGCCGCAAAATGAATGAGAACGGGGTTCTCACCCGTGAGATTATTCCAAACGAAAATCTGACCATGGAAAGGAAAGCCACTATCAATGCGGGCCTTGATCTCTCCGTGTTGAAACAGATTGTGAACCTGCATTTGGATGTTTATAAATCAAGCGTCGACAACCTGATCGTTCAGCAGGAACTTCCCCCTATTTTTGGTTATACCAGTTATTACGACAATGGAGGCAAACTTGAAGTTTCCGGAATCGAGGTGGCTGCTGATACCCGCGTGCAAACAGGGAATCTGGTTTGGACTCTCGGTGCTTCGGTGAGCAAAGCCAAGACTGAAATTACAGAATTGAAGTTTCTTAATGCTGCCGCAAGCAACATAGTTAAATCTATTACTGGCGCGCAGTTTATCACCTCCGTAGGAAATCCTATCAATGCCTATTATGGATACAAAACCGATGGTATCGTTAGTGCTGCTGAAGCAGGTACAATTATAGGACCTAAAGGTCTGCCGATGCAGGAGGGAGACGTTAAATTTGTTGATGATGGCGATTTGGTAATCAACGAAAAGGATAAAACAATCATCGGTGATCCAAACCCGGATTTGTTTGGAAGTATCTATACGGCCGTTTCCTACAAGAACTTCGAATTGTCGGCTTGCTTTAACTATTCCCTTGGAAATGATGTGTTCAACTATGTGAGGTCTAAAACCGAAGCTATGGATTCCTACGATAACCAGTCCACATCCGTTTTGGAGCGTTGGACCAGTTCAAATCCTTCGACTTCTATGCCCAGGGCTTCCTTTGGCGATCCTACCGGAAATACCGTGTTCTCAGACCGTTGGATTGAGGATGGGTCTTATCTCCGCCTCGACCAGCTTACCCTTAATTACAACCTGCCCGCTGTTCCCGGAATTTACAAAGGGATAGGTATTTATGTCACTGCCACTAACCTTTTGACTCTTACCAAATACAAAGGTTACGACCCGGATTTCATGTATCTGAACAGTCCGTTTTATATGGGCGTGGATTATGGCAAAATGCCTCAGACAAAATCATTCATCATTGGTTTAAAATTAGACTTATAACAGGTAAAATTTATATAAAATGGAAAAGAAATTACGAAAATCACCATACTTCCTGTCTATACTGTGTGCCGTTTTAGTGGCAAGTTTCGGATGTAGCGACAAGTTTTTCGACGAAAAGGCTGGCGAGCGGATTACTCCCGATCAGCATTTTCAATCGGGGGAAGATGTCGAAATATCCCTAAGGGGAGCAATAATTCCGCTTCAAGATGTTATGCCCAGATTTCTTATCGTTGATGGTCTTCGATCGGACATGATGGATGTTACACTTTATGCTGACGCATATCTGAAAGACCTGAACGAACATGTGTATTCCCTGAATAACCCCTATACCAATCCGGCAGATTTTTATAAAGTCATTATTAACATTAACGAGGTCTTGGCCAATATTGATAAGGTTGGACTCAAGGACCGCGAATTTGATGATTTTTTCAATCATTATTATAAGGGAGCTCTAATTGGCATGCGTTCATGGACATACCTGACCCTGGCTCGTATGTACAACCAGGTAGCTTATATCGACGGCAACCTGACCTCTTTGCCTGAAAATCTGTCGGCAAATGTGATAAGCAAACAAGTACTTCTTGATACACTTATTAATCAGATTATTCCTTATATACACGATAATACTGCCGGTACACAGTATGCTGAATTAAGAGTTCCGTATTACCTTAATACCAAAGCTCTTCTGGGTGAATTGTACCTTGAAAATAGCGATTACGCAAATGCAGCAGCCTACCTGAAGCTTGCTTGTGAGAGCTACTTCAATCAACCTGCCTTGCTTAAAGTCGACAAAACGTATAAGGATCAGGCCTGGAAAACAATTTTCCTTAATGCCGAAACAGCAGGAGTAGAGAACCTATCAGTTATACCGTATGCCTCTTTTAAAGGCCAGTATAACCTATTTGAGAAGTGGGTTGGACATGCCAATGATTATATGGTAAAACCAAGCACAGTTTTGGTCGATTCATTCATGGCCCAGATTCCTGCTGCAGGCGCTCCTGGTGACTTATGGAGAGGTCTTGGGTTTACCTTCGGTTCAGATACGATTGCCCAGCTAACCGATACAACATTCCTTACGGAAACTTACATTACAAAGTACGAGATTGACCCGTTCGACCCGTTCAGTTCCGATATTATTATTTCCAGGGCCACTGACATCCATCTATTATTGGCTGAAGCACTTAATCGTCTGGGTGACGATGTTTCCCAAAAATATGCACTGATGCTTCTTAACCAGGGCGTTAACAAAGAAAATCCCAAGCCCGCAATTTATTCAAAATGGTCAGGAAACCTTGGAGTCAGGGGTAGGGTTTATCTGAAATCAAGAGAAGTTCCTGCCACTGTAACCGGTGAGGCTAAAATGTTACTTATCGAAGATTATATTATAGCAGAAAGAGCTCTTGAACTGGCTTACGAAGGAAAGCGTTGGAATGATCTTGTCCGCATCGCCGAACGCAGGGACAATCCTGCTTTCCTGGCCGACAAGGTAGCAGCTAAATTCGTGGGTACATCAAAATACAACGATGTACATACCAAGATGATGAATCCCGCAAACTGGTACTTGCCCTTTCAGTAATTAGTATTTATTACCGTTCTAACCCTAAAGCTAGCAAGGCTGTCAGTTATCTGGCAGCCTTTTTTGACGACCAAACCTGTCAGGTTTGGTCGCAATCCTCAAAGAGAATTCGGAATCCGCTTCCTCCCAAAATCCAAAAAAAAACTTTGCGCCTTAGCGTGAAATAAAAAAAGGTTTCGCGCTATCCCGATTGCATCGGGACGCAAAGAGAATTC
>CAMAZH010000058.1 GCA_945863035.1 Chitinophaga pinensis
GATTTCTCCAAATGAGTCTTGAGCCCATCACGCTTTCCACCGTCAACCCGCAGCGTGTACTGATGAAAAATATGGTCGCTGAATTTGCTTCTCGAAGGGATAGTGATACCCTTTAATCCCCCGAGAGCATTATCGTAAAATTCGGCTGCGTACTTCCGTGCGCGGTTGTAATCATCCAGGTATTTCAACTTGACATTCAGGATGGCTGCTTGCAAGGTGTCGAGACGCGAATTAACCCCAACATAATCATAGTGATACCTCTGAATCATTCCGTGATTTACCAAAGCCTGAAGTTTGGCGGCAAGAATCGGGTTGTTTGTGAAAAGGGCACCTCCATCACCGAATGCACCAAGATTCTTGGAAGGGAAAAAGGATGTGCAGCCGATTGTGCCGATTGTGCCGGACTTCCTGATCGAACCGTCGGAGAACCGATAATTACAGCCCAGACTTTGAGCCGCATCCTCAATAATATGCAAGCCATGTTCACTTGCAAGCGCTGATAAAAGCTCCATGTTGGAAGACTGACCAAAAAGGTGGACCGGAACAATGGCCTTTGTTCTTCCGGAGATTTTGTCTTTAAGTTGGTCTGTATCGATATTATAAGTACCGGGGTCGATATCCACAAACACTGGTTTCAAGCCGAGCAATTTCAGAACTTCAACGGTTGCCACAAATGTAAAAGGAGTAGTGATCACTTCATCGCCTGGCTGAAGCTCAAGTGCCATCATGGCAATCTGTAGTGCATCGGTTCCGTTGGCACAGGATATAACAGTGCCCGCACCAAGGTAGGAAGCCAGGGCAAGTTCAAAGGCTTTTACATCTGGCCCCTTTATAAAAGCAGTGGTGTCGAGAACTCTTTGAATAGCCTCGTCAACCTCCTTTTTGATTTTTTCATATTGACCATTGAGGTCAACCATTTTGATTTCTTCCATCAACTACTTATTTGGCCGGATGCAAAGATAAGCAATAACGACGATGTGAAATTAGTTAAAATCTTAAAAACGTTAGTAACTTTATGCGTTTGTTCGCAAGCAGAAAACCGTTTTTTTATATTTTTGTTCAAAATTACACCATTGGCTCTACTCGAATACATTAAGGATCAGTTGCTTTTCAATGAAACAGTAACACTTCCGGGATTTGGTTCTTTTGAAATCAGGAAGACAGCTTCACGTATTGAGGGAAAAAAAATAATTCCACCGGGGTTTCAAGTCGTTTTTAACCCTGATAAAAGCCTTGATGACGGACTTCTGGCAAAAAATAGTGCTGCTGCCGAAGACATCAGCGAGGAGGAAGCCCGACAGAAAGTTCTGGAGTATATCGATGAAATCGTTTTTGCACTCAATAAAGGCGAGGAATATCCCTTTCCCGGGTTTGGCAAGCTTTTCAGGGATTCTGAAAATGTTTTCCGCTTTGTGAAGGACCCGTCCTTCAAGTTGGGATATGAGTCTTACGGACTTGAATCCTTCGAATTGGATTCGTTGGACGAGTTGGTCTCTGATGAGAAACCAGCCGAAGATGAGGTAATAAGCCAAGAGATTGTTACAGCGGAAGTTGTTGAAGAGGTAGAATCCGCTGAACATAAGTCGAAAATCAGCAATGCAGTCGATGATAAGTCCGATATCCCTATAACAGATACAGAAGAAAAAAAGATACTTCCCGTAACCTCATCTTTAATTAATCAGATGACCCCACCCCCTCCTGAAGATTCAAAAAACAACCGGAGTATCTTTTGGATCTTAACGGGTGCGGTTATGGTGATTCTGATTTCGTTTGTTTTGATCCGAATGACTACGGACCTTTTAGACCGGCCTGGTCACTCCTTCTTTAATCAGGGGAGTGGCGACGAGTCCGATCTTTTTCCCGAGGAAGAAGACTGGGATCTGGAATCGACTTTAAGCGGTGATCTGGGTGAAGCTATTGATTCCATGACACTTCAGGAAAATGCACTGACAATAAACGAGGATTCCGAACCGCTTGACAATGCAGAAGCCATTTCTTCCGAATATAAGGAATTCCACATAATCGCCGGTAGTTTCAAGGATAAGGTAAATGCCGGCATACTTCAACAGACGCTCACCGAACAGGGGTACCCTGCACTGGTAATCCAACAAGGTGACCAGCTATACAGGGTTAGTGCTCTTTCGTTCAGCGATAAGGAAACCGGACTACAGGAACTTACCCGGTTCAAACAAAAAACCAAGAACAATGCTGCCTGGCTATTAGGGCTTAACTAAAAAAATCCAGGAAAAATGAGCAATGAGACTTTTGTACAAAAAACGAAGAGGGTAGTAGCAAAGACTTTAAAACGGATCTTTGTTGTATTGATAATTGGGCTCATCGGGCTGTTTTCCTTTCTTTATTGGGGCACCTATGAGTATGGTGTAATGGCAGGGAAAGTATTGCGAATAAGCGAAAAAGGTATGATATTTAAAACCTTTGAAGGCAAACTCAGCCTCGAAACCTTCGGGGCCTTGAAAGGTGTAAGTCCTATTGCCGAGACCTTTGATTTTTCGGTGCAAAAGAGCGATACCACTGTAATTAATTCTTTACAACAGGTGGCGTTGAGCGGGGAAAGGGTAAACCTTCACTTTAAAAAGAGGTATATGCGATTTTTCTGGCGAGGAGACACAAAGTATTTTGTTAATCAGGTTGAACGGACAGTGAAATAAACTATTTTTCAAATTCCGGGGCAAGTTATCTCAATGCCCCCGTAAGGCTGCATAAACTACTTTACGGCACTTCCATTCAACGCTTCAGCCTTGGGCTCCACGAAATACAATCTTCCATCCTTGTTCTCCGATAACAATATCATCCCTTGAGATTGAATTCCCTTTATTTCTCGGGGCTCCAGATTTAGCAGGATGCAAACTTTTTGTCCGGCAAGAGTTTCCGGTTCAAAATATTCTGCAATTCCTGACACTACCGTTCTGATATCCAATCCGGTATCAACCTGCAGTTTCAATAATTTCTTTGTTTTAGCTACCTTTTCGGCAGAAAGTATGGTTGCAACCCTTATATCCATTGCTCCAAAATCGTCGAAACTTACATTTGCCTTTGCAGGTTCCGGAGCGGTTCCTACAGTGGAATTTGCTTTAGCCTCCCGGCTGCTGGTGAGTTTAAGCAACTGTGCTTCGATAACCTCATCTTCGATCCGTTCAAAAAGCAATTCCGGTTCATTAATGCTATGACCTTCCGGCAGTAAATCTGTCCGCCCCGCCTGATTCCAGGCCTGTGGATCCAGATTTAAAAATTTCCTGAGTTTTGCTGTTGTGTCGGGGAGAAACGGTTCGAACAGGATACAGAGGTTCGCAGTAAGTTGCAGAGAAATATTCAGGATTGTCTGCACCCGTTCAGGGTCGGTTTTGTAAACCTTCCAGGGTTCGGTGTCAGCAAGGTACTTGTTCCCAAGCCGCGCCAGGTCCATTGCTTCTTTGAGGGCTTCCCGGAACCTGAATGTGTCCAGACTCTTTTCAACTGCCAATCGGGATTTCGTAAACTGCTCGAGGACCTCCTTGTCAAAAGCAGTTAATGTAGAAGGCTTTGGTACTTTTCCCCCGAAATATTTATGTGTGAGAACAAGGGTGCGGTTTACAAAATTACCGAATATCGCCAGCAATTCGTTGTTGTTCCTGGCCTGAAAATCCTTCCAGGTAAAATCGTTATCCTTGGTTTCAGGTGCGTTGGCGCATAAAACATAGCGCAACACATCCTGCTTCCCGGGAAACTCATCAAGGTACTCGTGCAACCAAACGGCCCAATTGCGGGAAGTGCTTAGTTTGTCTCCCTCGAGATTAAGAAACTCATTGGCAGGAACGTTTTCGGGCAAAATGTAACTCCCTTCAGCTTTCAGCATGGCGGGGAAAACAATGCAATGGAAAACAATATTGTCTTTCCCGATAAAATGAATCAGGCGGGTATCTTCGCTTTTCCAATATTTCTTCCAGTCGGGGGTGAGCTCACGGGTAGCCGAGATGTAGCCAATGGGAGCATCGAACCACACATATAAAACCTTTCCCTCGGCTCCTTCAACAGGCACAGGAATTCCCCAGTCGAGATCACGGCTTACGGCACGGGGCTGGAGCCCGCTGTCGAGCCAGGATTTGCATTGCCCGTAAACATTAGGTTTCCAATGTTTATTTTCTTCAAGTATCCATTGTTTCAGCCAGGGCTCATATTTGTCGAGGGGAAGAAACCAATGCCGGGTCTCCCTGAGAACCGGGACCGAGCCGGAAATCATCGATTTGGGATTGATAAGATCGGTGGCGTTCAAGGATGATCCGCAGCTTTCGCACTGGTCGCCATAAGCGTTATCGTTGCCGCAGCGCGGACAGGTTCCGGTGATGTAGCGGTCGGCAAGAAATTGCTGAGCTTCAGGATCAAAATACTGCTCCGTAGTTTTTTCAATAAATTCGCCTTTGTCGTACAGATTCCTGAAAAAGTCGGAAGCCGTTTCATAATGTACGGGTGAGCTGGTGCGGGAATAAATATCAAAGGTGATTCCGAGTCTTTCGAACGACTCCTTGTTGATCCGGTGATACTTATCAACCACATCCTGCGGGCTTACACCTTCGTTCCGGGCTTTTATGGTGATGGGAACACCGTGCTCATCGGAGCCGCAGACGAAAATAATGTCCTCGGATTTTAACCTTAGATAACGGGCAAAAATATCGGCGGGAATGTAAACCCCGGCAAGGTGACCAAAATGTATAGGCCCATTGGCATAGGGCAATGCAGCGGTAAGGAGATACCTTTTGTAGTCTTTCATGAAGAAATTGATGATTCTTAAAGTAAAGCGCAAAGATAATAAAAAATTAGCTCAGCAGGATGGAGATGTAGTGAAGACAATCAGTAAATTCAGGTGTTTCTTGTGCATGCCTGCCCTCCTTTGCAGGAAATGCCGCAAATCGCACATTCCCCTCAGCAAACACTTGTTTTTTCACCTGCATACAGTTGTCTTAATCCAGTATTATTCCTAATTTGCGTCCATTATGATTACTCCCCAATACCTCAAACCCGGAGATACTGTTGGTATAGTTGCTCCTGCCCGTAAAGTGAGTCCCGATGAAGTTGTTGCATTTACAACTCTCCTGGAATCATGGGGCTTGAAGTACAAGTTTTCCAAAAACCTTTTTGGGGCCAGCAACCAGTATTCGGGAAGCGATGAGGAACGCGCTTCTGATTTTCAGGACATGATTGATGACCCGCAGGTAAGAGCCATTCTTGCTGCCCGGGGCGGATATGGCTCGCTGAGAACCCTGCGTCTGATCGATTTCTCAAAATTCGACAAGGACCCGAAATGGATCGCCGGATTTTCCGACATTACTGTGTTTCATTGCTACCTGAACAAATTCCTGAACACCGAGAGTCTCCATTGCTTGATGCCTCTGACCTACAAACCCGGAAACCCTGAAATTGAAGCATCGGCAGAGAGCCTCCGAAAGGCTCTTTTCGGTGAAATTCTTGAATATACCTTCCCGGGATTTTCCGGAAACCGGGAGGGCGAAGTCAAAGCCGAACTGAGCGGTGGAAATCTTTCGATTCTTTACAGTTTAAACGGTACCACCTTTTATCCCGATCTTAGGGGGAAAATATTGTTTATTGAGGATATCGACGAATACCTTTACCATATCGACCGGATGCTGCTAAATCTTCAGATCAGCGGGTCGCTCAATAATATCAAAGCTTTGGTAATCGGAGGGTTTACCGATTTGAAAGACAATACCATTCCCTTTGGGAAAAGCTATGAGGAAATTATTTCGGAGGTTGTTGACAAATTCAAATTCCCCTTGGCTTTTTCTTTCCCCTCCGGGCATCAAAACGACAACCGGACGCTGATTTTTGGCAGGCAAATGCAATTAAGTGTAGAAGCTAAGTTTTCGAAGGTGGCTTTTTCAAGAAAATAGTTGCATTAAATTCTGTTAGCAATGGCTGAGCATAACGACAAAGGCCGGGAAGCCGAAGACCTTTCGGCGGAATACCTGGCATCCAAAGGTTTTAGAATCCTTCACCGCAACTGGAGGTTCTTCCAGAAAGAAATTGATATTGTTGCTGAAAAAAACGATGTGCTTGTTATCGTTGAGGTAAAGAGCCGCTTCGGCAGGGATCGGGTCACTGCCGATGAACTTTTATCGAGAAGCAAGCAGCGGTTCATTGTGGATGCTGCTGAGGCCTACATCAACAAATTCAGGATAGAGAAAGAAACCAGGTTTGACCTTGTGGTTGTTACCTTCTCGGGGGAGGGAACCGAAATAGAACACATTGAAAACGCCTTCATTCCCGGAGTAAACTGGTGAACGGTAATACCTGACCCCATAAAGGTTCAAAACAAACTATTGCTGCAAGTTTGTAAGAAATGTCTAAATTTGCATTCTCATGTATTCTTGTAACTCGTATGAATATTGAAGAAATCCGTGAATATTGCCTGTCGTTGAAGGGGGTTACCGAAGACATGCCCTTTGGCGACGACACTCTGGTATTCAGAGTGATGAACAAAATATTCGCGTTGGTAAACCTAAGTGGCGAGCCGCGTATAAACCTGAAATGCGATCCTGAGAAGGCAATTGCTCTGAGAGAGGAATTTTCGGCAATTCTGCCAGGATATCACATGAACAAGAATCATTGGAACACCGTTGTAATGGATGGGAGCCTTAAGAAAAATCACGTCTCCTCACTTATCATCCACTCTTACGAGCTAGTTGCGGCAAGTTTGCCAAAAGCAAAGAAAGAAGAACTTAGGAAAAACAAAAAATAATGAAAAAGCTGGTTGGATTTTTTTTTCAGGGTCTGCTTTATGTTGCACCGCTGGGGCTTACAATTTACTCAATAGTCTTGCTTTTTAACGTAATTGACGGGCTCATACAAAAATATATCGAGGCTTGGATTAAAGTTCACATCCCCGGATTGGGAATATTGCTGCTGTTTGTGATGATTACCATTCTTGGCATGATAGGCGGATCTATTCTCGGGACTCCTATCCGGCGCGTGATTGAAAAATTGTTGGAAAGAGCCCCCCTCTTCAAACTGATATACTCATCCATACGCGATTTGCTATCGGCGTTTGTAGGGAAAGAAAAGAAATTCACACAACCCGTGTTGGTAAAGGTTAACACCATTTCCGAACTCGAAAAAGTAGGTTTTTTAACTCAGGAAGACCTAAGCAGTTTGGGAATCAAAGATAAGGTGGCTGTGTATTTTCCCCATTCCTATAATTTTTCGGGGGAGATGTTTATCGTACCAGCCGAACATGTCCGGGCACTCAACATGGCCCCCACAGAGGCAATGAAGTTCGTTGTTTCCGGCGGAGTTGCCATGTCGTAAAGAAAGTCGACATATTATAAAGCATCAATAATTTATTTTAAGTTAACATTGGCTTAATATTAAATACCTAATATCGCCAAGTATTTGAAAATATCAATTTATAATTTTATGAGCCTCAACACCTTTTTCCAAAAACTCGTACCTATCGACAAGAAGTTCTTTCCCCTGTTTGTGAGTATGTCCGAATTAATCGTGAAAGCTTCATCTGCGCAATTGACGATATTCGAACATGATGATCCGGTAAAGCAAAAAGATCTTTTTAAAGTAATAAAGGATATTGAAAACAAAGGCGATGAGGTTGCTCAGAAAATATTTGATGATCTCGACAAATCATTTGTACCTCCATTCGACCGGGAAGACATCAACCATCTTACCACATCTCTCGATGAGGTGATTAACCTTATAAACGGAGTTGCTCAGAGAATCAGGCTTTACCGACCCAAAGAAATACCCGCTGAGTTTAAGGATTTTGCAAAGTTGATATCAAAGGGTGCCGAGCAGCTTAATGTTTCAATTAAAGAATTGCACGACCTGAAAAAGCCTAACAAGATTCTAAAAGCCTGTAAAAAGATATCCGATCTGGAGAAAGAAGCCGACGATTTGTACCACTCCACTATTTCAAGCCTGTTCAAAAAAGAGAAGGATGCCATTGAGTTGATTAAGCAAAAAGAAATGCTTGAAAATATGGAAGACACTGCTGATTGTATTAAAGCAGTATCGAACATATTAAAAACGATTATACTCAAAGTATCTTAATTCGCTTTTATGCTTACAATTGTAATTATCACGATAATCATTGCTTTGCTGTTCGACTTTCTGAATGGCATGAATGATGCTGCCAATTCGATTGCCACCATTGTTTCAACAAAAGTTCTATCGCCCTTGATGGCTGTCGCCTGGGCAGCATTCTTCAATTTTGCGGCAGTTTTTTTCTTCGGAGTCAAGGTGGCTACGACCATTGGCAAAGGCATCGTTGATCCCGGCATTATTAATGAATATGTAATTTTGGGCGGGCTTTTGGGGGCAGTAATCTGGGTTTTCACCTGTACCCGCCTAGGGATGCCAATCAGCGTTTCTCATGCTCTAATTGGCGGATTGATGGGGCCTGCACTTATGGTTGGGGGGACTTCGGCTATTTTGTCGGCCGGCATCACAAAAGTCTTGCTCTTTATAGTTCTTTCTCCCTTAATCGGACTGGTACTGTCATACTTCATCATGATTATAACCATGCTGGTTTTCCGAAACGCGCACCCCCGAAAAGTTGACAAGCTATTCCGCATTATGCAGTTGTTGTCTTCCGCCGTTTTCAGTTTGGGACACGGATCCAACGACGCTCAAAAAACAATGGGGATTATTGCCATACTCCTTTTTAGTACCGGTTATCTGGGCTCGGAATTCTATGTGCCAACATGGGTTATCTTCACCAGTTACGGGATGATCGCACTAGGTACTCTGGCAGGGGGAAGAAAAGTTATCAAAACTCTGGGCAGCGGGCTAACCCATTTAAAACCGGTGCAGGGATTCAGCGCTGAAGCGGCAGGTGCTCTGACATTAATCGGCAGCGCTGTTGCAGGAATTCCTGTTAGCACCACACATACCATTACCGGTTCAATTATGGGGGTAGGACTTACCAAACGGGTGTCATCGATTCGGTGGGGTGTGGCCGGTAACATCATAATTGCCTGGATATTCACCATTCCCGGAACGATGTTGATGAGTGCCGGTATCTATTGGATAATCAGCCTTTTCCTGACAACCTAGTTTATTTCTTGAAAATAAAATAAACAGCAAGTACCAGGAAAGCAAATCCCACCAGATGATTCCATCGGAGTACCTCTTCTTTAAAAAATATCAGGGTGAAACCCGCAAAAATTACCAGGGTTATAACTTCCTGAATAACTTTTAACTCAACCAGCGAAAAGGGACCGCCGTTTGCGCTGAAGCCGATCCGGTTTGCCGGAACCTGAGCAAAGTATTCAAAGAGAGCAATTCCCCAGCTAATCATAATTATGGAAAACAAGCCGAGGTTCTCAAACCATCGTAATTCGCGGAATTTCAGGTGGCCGTACCAGGCAAGGGTCATGAATGCATTCGAAAGAATAAGCAATCCTATCGTGTAATAACCTCTAAGTTCCATTTATCGCTGCGCTTAATTCTGAAGGAGGAAGAAAAAAAAGTATTTGTTGCCCGCAGACAGGCTGGTAAACGCCACTATTTCAAGGGTCTCAGATAAACCCATCCCCCTTGCTTATTTTAATATCATTAACAAACAACTTGATTCTTTGTTCCTCGTCTCTCTTGCATACCAGCAGAACATCATCGCTCTGAACAACGATATATCCCTCAAGTCCCTGCAAAACGACAAGTTTCTCCCCCGAAACCCTGACCAGGGATTCGTTCACGTCATACACAAAAATATTGTTGCCGATCAAGGCGTTGCCATTCTGGTCTTTTTCTTTCTGATCAAAGAGGGAGCCCCAGGTTCCCAGGTCCGACCAGCCAATATCGGTAGTTAAAACATAAACGTTATCAGCCTTCTCCATAATCCCATAATCGATGGAAATGTTTTTGCATCCTGCATAGGTCTTCTCAATAAAGGTTTTTTCATCGAGGGTTCCGTAAACCAGTTTTCCCTCTTCAAAAGAGTTGCTTATTTCGGGGAGATAACTTTCGAAAGCCTGAACAATATTCTTAACCGACCAGAAAAAGATTCCCGAATTCCAGTAAAAATCGCCGCTTTTCAAAAATATATGGGCCAACTTAATATCAGGTTTTTCAGTAAAGGTTTTAACTTTCCTGAAAGAATTGCCACCGGTTTCAATAGAGTTTTCACCATTAGCCTGTATATAGCCATAACCGGTTTCAGGCCGGCTCGGATCCATGCCAAGGGTAAGAAGGGCGTCGTGAGATCCGACAAATTCAAGCCCTGCAGAAACCTGACTCAGAAATTTCTCTTCCTTAAGGATTAGATGATCGGAAGGGGCAACAACCATTACCGCATCCGGATCTTTCTGCTTTAACCTGTAAGCAGCATAAGCAATACAGGGAGCCGTGTTGCGCCGGTAAGGCTCAGAAAGAATATTCTCCCGGTTAATACCCGGAATTTGAGCTTCAATAATATCGCTGTATTCAGCATTGCTGACAATGTAAATATTTTCCGCAGGGATGATTTTACTGAAGCGCTCATAGGTCTGCTGAAATAATGTTTTCCCTACACCAAGAATATCAAGGAACTGCTTTGGCATGCTGGTTCTGCTGAGCGGCCAAAACCTGCTGCCAATACCCCCAGCCATTATAATGCAATACTGATGATTGTTCATGAAATGCTTTATCTTTAAAATTAAAAAAATAAAGATACTGCTTTTTTCTATTCCTAACCTTCACCCCGATTGTTTTAAGAATCAATTCGGATTGATCGATAATATTCATACTTTTGCATCAAACTTGACACTATGAAGTTTTTAGAGCACGCCGGACAATACTTCGTATTACTCTCAAAAGTTTTTGCCAAGCCTGAGAAATATATTTTGTATTACAGGCAGACGATTCGTGAGGTAGAGAAATTGGGTATTAATTCCTTTGGGATTGTTGTCATTATTTCGATATTCGTAGGAGCTGTAATCACCATTCAAACAAATTACAACCTGGAGAACCCGCTCCTGCCAAGATATTTGGTTGGAGTTACCGTCAGAGACTCCCTCCTTCTCGAGTTCTCATCCACAATGGTGGCACTTATTCTTGCCGGCAAGGTGGGGTCAAGTATTGCCTCGGAAATAGGAACCATGAGAGTTTCAGAACAAATCGACGCCTTGGAAATCATGGGGGTCAATGCCGCTTCCTACCTGATTTTGCCAAAAATCGTCGCTGCAATGTTTTTCTTCCCCATACTTTCCCTGCTTAGCATGTTTGTTGGAATCTTCGGAGGCTATTTAACCTGCCTGCTCACCGATATCCTTTCCCCCAGCGACTATATTTACGGCATTCAGTATATTTTCTATCCCCACTATATCGGCTACTCGGTTACCAAAGTTGTATTTTACTCCTTCATTATTGTAACCATGTCTGCCTATCAGGGATATTATGCCCAGGGAGGCGCCCTTGAAGTTGGCAGAAGCAGCACCAAAGCGGTTGTCTACAGCTCAATTCTTGTCTTACTTGCTAACTTAATCCTTACCAAACTCATTCTGTCATGATCGAGGTAAAAAATCTTACCAAAAAATTCGACGACAAAATCGTCCTCGATGACGTTAGCGTGATATTCGAACAAGGTAAAACCAATCTGATTATCGGACAAAGCGGATCGGGAAAAACGGTACTGCTGAAATCGATTGTAGGACTCCACTCCGTTGATCAGGGTGAAATTTGGTACGGCAACCGACAATACAACGCTCTGAATTTCAAACAGAAAAAGGAAATTCGAAAAGAAATCGGGATGCTTTTTCAGGGAGCCGCACTCTTCGATTCTTCTACCGTTGAGGAAAACGTGATGTTACCTCTGGATATGTTCACAGACTTGAATTTTTCCGACAAACTCGACCGGGTTAATTTCTGCCTGGAAAGAGTAAACCTTACAAATGTCAATTCGTTATACCCTTCCGAACTCAGTGGCGGTATGAAAAAAAGAGTTGCAATTGCACGTGCCATAGCACTAAACCCTAAATTCCTCTTTTGCGACGAGCCGAATTCAGGGCTTGACCCGCAAACCGGAATCGTAATCGACAACCTCATCAAAAATATTACCGAGGAATTTAATATTACCACAATTGTCAACACCCACGACATGAACTCCGTTATGGAAATCGGCGACAAGGTGGTTTTCATTTATGAAGGGAAAAAGATTTGGGAAGGCAGCAATAACGAAATACTAAGTACCGACTGCAAGGAGCTGAACGATTTCGTGTTCGCCACCAATCTGGCAAAGAAACTCAGAACCTAGTCCGTTTTTTCCTCGCACCCATTCTGCGCAACATGAACAACGCTTTCGATACTGTTTCAGGGATTCTTCTGGCTGGTGGTAAAAGCACAAGAATGGGCGTTGACAAAGCTTTCGTGAAATACGGAAATCATAATCTTTATGAATACAGTCTATCTGTCTTAAGCTCTTTCTCGGGGGATATCCTGATAAGTTCCTCCAATCCTGCCCTGGATAACGCTAAATACCGACGTATCGAAGACGAATTGCCAAATCTCGGTCCACTTGGAGGAATTTATTCTTGTCTTAAAAATATCCGATTCAGCTCTGCAATTGTCCTTCCCTGCGACCTTCCCCTCATTACTATGGACATTATTCTAACTCTCCTGAAGAACTCTGAAGGATATGAAATAACAGTAGCCCTGAACCATCAGGGACTCCCCGAGCCGCTTATCGGGATTTACTCCGCTTCGGTACTTCCGGTCATGGAAAAAATGATTCAGGCAAAACAATACAAAATGCAGGAAATCCTGAAAACCGCAAAAACTAATCTCGTGAAACTTCCGGGTGTGACACATGAAACATTTTTGAACATTAATAATCCTGACGAACTCCGTTCCTTGCCACCAATTATCCCCTGAAAACAAACCTTTTCCCTTTGCAATCTTTCGCCTCCTGAAATAAATCACTACGATTTACGGGTACAACAATTATTTGGATTAAATCTAAATTATTTGGACGTAAAAATCGTATATCACTATTTAACAGTCGTTTAGTTCGATTCTATAGATTCAAGTGTTGAAGGACATGAAGAAATCAATAACATCCAAAGAACAATATATTTAGATATCGATATATTTGTATTTATTTTTCAAAAAAAATTCATCACCCCTCTTCTATACCCCATTCGGTATAATCCGGAAAAAAAACAGCAACATGCTCAGGAATTTACTACTAGTTATACTTATTGTCGTTTCGGCCCTTGTTTTAGTGAATGTTCTGCACAAGGAAGACGGTTACAATCTAAAGCTTGAGGAACTTAAGCACAAATATGCGTTAAAAGATATCCCCTCCGTGGACCACACGAAGCTTCCTGCATTGCATAAGGATTTCAAAACCCCGCAGGAAGTCACCGAGGCTTGTATATCCTGTCATACCGAAACCCACCTCGAGGTAATGGCTTCATCCCACTGGAACTGGGAACGGGTATCGTATGTTGAGGGTCGGGGAATTTCATCTTCGGGGAAGAAGAACGTTATGAATAATTTTTGCATCGGGACGAATTCCAACGAAAAGTCCTGCGCAAAATGCCATATCGGATTTGGAATGAACAACAACTCCTTCGATTTTGACAATGCCCGTAACGTGGATTGTATGGTATGCCACGACAACAGTGAGGAATATCTCAAAGGATCGGCCATGGCAGGCTATCCCGACCGTACCGTAAACCTGGAAGCTGTTGCGCAGAGTGTTGGATCACCAAAGAAAAGCAACTGTGGTTCGTGCCACTTTTTTGGCGGTGGCGGAAATAACGTGAAACATGGAGATCTCGAAAGTGCTCACTTATCGTGCGACCGCGATGTTGACGTTCATATGGCTGCCAACGGAATGAATATGGAATGCGTAGCATGTCACACTGCGAAAAACCATCAGATTCTTGGAAAGCTTTATTCGGTGTCGACCGAAAACTCGAACCGCTCAACCTGTGAGCAATGCCACAGCTCTTCTCCCCATCTGAGCAATATGTTGAACCGTCATGGTTCGAAGATCGCATGTCAGACTTGCCATATTCCGGAATATGCTAAAGTCAATTCCACCAAAATGGCCTGGAACTGGTCGGATGCCGGGAAGCTGAAAGATGGCGAGCCCTACGAGATCGACGACTCACTTGGAAACCACAGCTACCTTTCAATAAAGGGTTCGTTTGTCTGGGAACGGAATGTCAAACCCGATTATATCTGGTTTAACGGCACGGCCGATCAGTACCTTTTAGGCGACACGATTCAATCGGTCCCCGTTAAGATGAATACTTTATATGGTTCGCACAACGACCGGAAATCAAAAATCATCCCTGTTAAGATTCATGTGGGGGATCAGATTTATGATAAGGTTTACAATCGCCTGATTCAGCCCAAACTTCATGGGGAAAATGATGGTGACAGTGCCTTTTGGCAGGATTTCAAATGGGTTGAAGCAGCGGAAGCCGGAATGAAGCAGTCGGGTCTGACTTTCAGCGGGGAATACGGTTTTGTGAAAACCGAGATGTACTGGCCAATAAACCATATGGTTTCACCAAAAGAAAAGTCTGTCAGTTGTGCCGAATGTCATACCCGTGACAATGGCAGGCTGGCAAATCTTTCGGGCTTTTACGTTCCGGGCCGCGACTATAACAAGACGCTTGACTTTTTTGGTTACTGGACTTTTCTGCTAACGCTCGCGGCAGTTTTCGGCCATGCGATCATCCGGATGCTATATAACGTAATTAAAGACAAATTTGAAAAGCAAGTGATAAACTACGATGAGGATGAGCCCGACGCGGCTTAGATCCTTTCCACATGAAAAAGCTTTCCAATAAAATACAAGAACATGCATAAAGTATATATCTACAAAGGTTTTGAACGCTTCTGGCACTGGACTCAGGCATCGCTGATCATTTTTCTGGCAGTAACAGGATTTGAGGTACACGGAACATTGGACATATTCGGATTCGAAAAGGCAGCCGAATTTCATAGAATTGCCTCTTGGATGCTAATCGCCCTGATTACCTTTTCCATTTTCTGGCATCTGACAACGGGCGAATGGAGGCAATACATCCCCACCACCGATAAGCTCAAGGAACAAATAATCTACTATATTTCAGGAATTTTTAAGGGGGATCCGCATCCCACCGAAAAAACAGGCCTGAGTAAACTCAATCCGCTTCAGCGAATCGTCTACCTCGGTTTTAAAGTTGTATTGGTACCCATAACAATCATCTCCGGGATTTTCTATTTGCTTTACAAGACTTTCGACCAAAACGACATGGTTGTAATAGAGGAGTATCCTCTTGCCAGCATTGCTTTCTGGCACACCCTTGGAGCCTTCTTGCTGATGATTTTCCTGGTTGTGCATGTTTATATGACTACTACCGGCAAAACTCCAACTTCCAATATCAAAGCGATGATTACCGGCTTTGAGGAACTCGAAGAGGAACATCTCGACATTACTCCCAAAAACGATAAAACCCAAACATTATAATGAATCCGCAGAAATACATGAATCCGTACCTGGCCGGTTTTTTGCTTGGCCTGGTTTTATTGGCAACCATTTACGTCACCGGGCGTGGCTTAGGAGCCAGTGGTGCTGTAAAAAGCGTAGTTCTCTCAGCTGTGGTTGCTGTTGCCCCGGAGCATTCGGCTAACACCCCCTCCATAAACGACTACAACAAAGAGCACCCCGGGGGTCCGCTCAAAGACTGGCTTGTTTTTGAAGTCATTGGTGTAATTATCGGTGCCTTTTTCTCAGGAGTGATTTCCAACCGTGTGGGGATTAAGCTCGAAAGAGGGCCAAACATCACCAACAAAACCCGTATTGCTGCCGCCATTATCGGTGGCTTGCTCTTTGGGTTCGGCTCACAGCTCGGACGGGGTTGTACCAGCGGTGCAGCACTAAGCGGAATGGCAGTAATGTCGTTTGGCGGGATAATCACCATGCTGGCGATATTCGGAT
Organism: Chitinophaga pinensis; assembly: GCA_945863035.1. Taxonomy (GTDB): domain Bacteria; phylum Bacteroidota; class Bacteroidia; order Bacteroidales; genus JACJXF01. The sequence goes on from CAMAZH010000058.1 coordinate 15,938, forward strand.
CAGGATATTCCTTTGCCTACTTTTTCAGAAAACTTTGGTTAAAATAAATTCTCATGGGACCTTTAGTACCTTTTATTATCGGTAGTGAATTCAATCTTATCATTGCCCTGATTGCCGGAATCGGTTTCGGATTTGTTCTCGAGCAGGCCGGCTTTTCCTCAACAAAAAAATTGGTGGGACTTTTTTACGGTTACGATTTCACCGTTCTCAAGGTGTTTTTCACCGCAGGGGTTACCGGTATGATCGGCGTATTGTTGCTTTCTCATTGGGGCTTGCTCGATTTGAGCCTCATATACATCAACCCCACATTCCTTTGGTCGGCCCTGGTGGGAGGTGCTATTATGGGTATCGGATTCATTGTCGGTGGCTTTTGCCCGGGAACCAGCGTATGTGCAGCATCGATTGGGAAGCTCGACGGACTGGCTTTCGTCTTCGGATCGGCTCTTGGTGTTTTTGTCTTTATCGAGGGATTCCCCCTATTCGAGAAAATCTATACCGCAGAAGCCTGGGGTCCTGTTCTTATTAACGAACAACTTGGAATGTCGAAAATCGTTTTCGCAATACTTCTCTCAGCCATAGCGTTCGGGGCCTTTTATGTGACAGGCCTTATCGAGAACCGCGTAAATAATGTGAAATCGAGCGTCACTAAACAAAAAGCCGTATATTACTCCACCGCTATCGGATTTGCTTTCGTTTTATTGGCTATTGTGGCCTTTTTGCCCGATAGCCAAAGCAGAATTGAAACCAGAATTTCCAAAGAACTGAAACATACCGACTTCAGCAGCATGCAAGTCCCGGCCGATAAATTGGCTCATGAAATCGTGACTAATTACTACCGGATAAATATCATCGACACAAGAGACCCCGAATCATTCAAGTCATATCATCTCCCTTTCGCAATAAACATTCCTTTTGAAAAAATGCAAGACCGGGAATGGAAGGAAATTCTGGATCAGAAGCATAAGACAAACTATTTCTATGGCGATGATCAGGAAAGCGCAAATAAAGCCTTCCTTAAGGCCGGAATTATTGGTACTGCAGAAAACTTCATCCTCTCCGGGTCTAGCCAGGACTTCAGAAGGATGTTCTTCGAATTAACTCCACCCGAACCGGGCGCAAGTAAAAAGGAACATAACTCGTATCAATTCAGGAATAAGGCTTCCACCGACATGCTGTCACTGGTCGAAGCCTTGAAAAACTCAACCCAGCCGGTGGTCCCTAAAATGTCGAAAATTAAGGGAGGCTGCTAGAAAACAAAAAAACATTACGGGTTTTGTCATTTTCAAATCTATATGTTGCCGGGCTATTCGAAAAAACTCTTGCTGTTTTCCAATTTCCGAATACACTGCGATCTCAACAAACCCCACAGCATTATAATTCAGTTTTAGTCTAAATAGTATGCTATTACCTGATTTGTTGACACTTACAAGCGGAATGCAATACAAGGGACTCTGCATATGTTGTTCCATATATATAGATTATTATATTTTTGATAAATTTACTCGGGCTTTTTCAAAAGCAGAATCCATAGTGTTGTTATTTAAGTAATTAATATCTCGGTTATGGCATCGCGAAGACAATTTCTAAAAACAACAGCCTTAGGGTTGGGGGGCTTGACCATTGGCTTCTCCGCATTTGCATACATCACCGACTTTTCCGGGCTAAAAGAAGCTACGGGAGGTTTGAAAATCAATCTCACACGAACTCCCACTTACTGCGAGATTTGTTTCTGGAAATGTGCCGGTTGGGTTTATAAAAGGGAAGATGGCAGCATCTGGAAAATCACCGGAAACGATGAAGACCAGCATAGCAACGGAAGGTTTTGCCCCAGGGGTACGGGCGGTGTCGGGATTTACAACGACAGCGACAGGTTAAAGACGCCACTTATCCGGACCGGAGAACGTGGGGAGCATAAATTCAGGGAAGCAAGCTGGGAAGAGGCACTTGATCTGATCGCCGAAAAAATGAAATCCATTGCCTCAAGCTATGGCCCTGAAAGTGTTGCTCTGATGAACCACGGATCGGGAGGAAAGTACTTTGGAGATCTTCTAAAAGCATATGGCTCAACAAATATTGCAGCTCCCTCCTATGCGCAGTGCCGCGGTCCCAGAGAGGTTGCCTTTATAAATACCTTCGGTGAAGCCATCGAATCGCCTGAAAGAACAGATATTCGCGACACAAAATGCCTTGTCCTTATCGGATCCCATATTGGTGAGAACATGCACAACGGACAGGTTCAGGAAATGTCGGACGCCATTGATAAAGGGGCCGCAATCATTACCGTCGACCCTCGCTTTTCAGTTGCCGCAAGCAAATCGAAGTTCTGGCTCCCCATAAAACCCGCAACCGATCTGGCTTTACTGTTATCCTGGATCAATGTGCTGACTACAGAAAACTGGATCGATAAAGACTATGTGGAAAAGAACACGTACGGTTATGATCTTTTAAAAGTCCATGTCAGCACAATGACACCTGAATGGGCATATGGAATTACCGGTATTCAACCTGAAATTATCCGCAAAACGGCTAAGGAAATGTTTAACGCCTCTCCCTCGGTAATAATTCACCCTGGAAGACATGTAACCTGGTATGGCGATGACACCCAGAGGCTGAGGGCAGTTGCAATCCTTAACGCCTTGCTGGGCTCATGGGGTCGAAGAGGCGGATTCTACAATCCCTCCACCTCAGTGTTGCCTTCATACCCTCATCCGCCTTTCCCTACCCCAAAAACAACCTGGAGAGATGCTTTTCCCGGACAGTTTCACCTGGCCGACGAGTCGGTATCCTCAAAAATCTGCGATGCCACCATTCCTGCGGAGCTGCGCGATTTCAGCTTTAAAGCATGGCTGGTTTATGGTACAAACCTGATCATGACCTTCCCCGATCAGGCCAAAACCATTGAGGCAATCAAACATCTCGACCTGATGGTGGCCATCGACACCATGCCTATGGAGATTACCAGTTGGGCTGATGTTGTTCTTCCCGAATGCACCTATCTGGAGAGATATGACAGCATACGCGTGAGTCCGCACAGAAAACCCTCAATTGCACTTCGAATGCCTGCTTTTGAACCAAAAGACAATACAAAATCAGCCTATTGGATGGCCCGGGAACTTGCATCACGTCTGGGCCTTATCGAATTTTTCCCCTTCGAAAAGCTGGAGGATTACCTTGATTGGCAGCTCAGGCAAATGGGTTCCTCTCTGGAGGAAATGCAAAAAATCGGGGTTAAAACCTTCGAGCGCGAAGCCGACGATCTGTATTTCACACCTGGCGAGCAACATGAGTTTTCAACTCCCACCGGGAAAATCGAACTTTACTCAACCGCCTTCGCTGATGAGGGCTTCGATCCGGTTCCTGTTTATACACCTCATCCGGAACCACCCTCGGGCTTCTACCGCTTGAATTACGGTCGTGCCCCTATGCATACCTTTAGCCGTACTTCCAATAACCCAAACCTCAACGACCTGATGGACGAGAACACCCTGTGGGTTAACCCGAAAGTAGCAAAGGAATGGGGATTAACCAATAACCAGCCCGTTTGGCTACAGAACCAGGATGGCAAAAAATCGAATTTCTCAATTAAGGTGAGGGTCACCGAGCGCATTCGCTGGGACTCGGTTTATATGGTGCATGGATTCGGTCACGCCACCAAACAGTTAAGTCGCACATACGGTAAGGGGATAAGTGATACCGAGTTAATCACCAATGTTATGACCGACCCGATCATGGGGGGTACGGGAATGCGCGGCAATTTTGTTACCTTCTTAACCGAAAAACCAGAGGAGGCCCTATCATGAGATACGCAATGGCTGTTGATACCAAAAAATGTGTCGGCTGCAGCGACTGTGTGGTTGCCTGTCAAACCGAAAACAACGTTCCCATTGGCTATTGCAGGGATTGGATTGTAGAGGTTGTTGACGGAACCTACCCCCAGCTGGAGCTCGAACTTCGCTCCGAAAGGTGCAATCATTGCGATAACGCTCCCTGCGTGCGCTGCTGTCCCACAGGAGCAAGCCACATCCTGGAGGGCGGGTTTGTAATGGTGACCCCTGAGAAGTGCATTGGCTGTGGCGCCTGTATCACATCCTGCCCTTATGATGCTCGTTATCCCCATCCCGACGGATATGTTGACAAGTGTACTTTTTGCATGCACCGCGTTAAAAAAGGACAGTTGCCGGCCTGTGTGGCGACCTGCCCTACGAAATGTATGTATTTTGGCGACCTGGACGACCCGGCCAGTGACGTTTCGCTGGTTTTAAAAACCCGGAAGCACAAGACGCTGATTCCCGAAGCAGGGACAAAGCCCCAGCTATATTTTTTAATTTGAGGAAATTGCAACCAAATTTGAACCTCTTTGCCGGTTCAGGTAACACGGTAAAACCCGGGCCCGATAAGACGGCCCGGACATCAGACTGAATGAAAATCTTCCCGTTCGCCCGGCGGACGGGGGCAGGAACAAATTTTTGAAAACAAAAACATGAGAGAAGAACTCATCATAAGCGGCAGAATGAATGCCTCCATCGACCCCCAGCTAACCATCTGGGCATGGGAAATTCCCCTTTATCTTTTTCTCGGGGGATTAGCAGCCGGAATTCTCTTCTTTGCAGGACTTTACACGATCCTCGGTAAGGAAAAAGAGTTTCCCTCGGCAATAGAGAAAACCCCGATGGTTGTGCCCTTCCTTCTGGTTATCGGTTTATTGGCCCTTTTTGCCGATCTGAACCACAAAATGTATTTCTGGAGACTTTACACAACCATAAGGCTCGAGTCGCCCATGTCGTGGGGTGCCTGGGTATTGATGGTAGTAACGCCGGTTTCCTTCATCTGGGCAGCCATACATTTGAAAAAGTCGTTCCCAAAATGGAAATGGCCCTATGTCTGGCTGGATACAACAGAGGCCTTTTTTATCACCCACAAAAAAATCCTGGCTTGGATCATGGTCATCTACTCACTGATTCTGGGGATTTATACCGGGATATTGTTTTCGGCCTTTAACGCCCGTCCGCTATGGAACACCTCCATACTTGGCCCACTGTTCCTGACCTCAGGTTTGTCAACAGGCGCTGCATTGAATATTATTATGGCCAAGAGTCAGCACGAACGCCATAGTTTCTCAAAAATCGATCTGATGCTTATCGGGATTGAGCTTTTTCTCATTATTCATATTTTCATGGGATTTCTGGCCAGCACGCAGGTTCAGATCGATGCTGCAAGACTGTTCCTCGGGGGGCCCTACACTGCTCCTTTCTGGATTTTAGTGGTATTCTTTGGAATGATATTGCCAGGGATTCTTGAATTTCTGGAACTGAGAAATTACAAAATCCCCGTTTTAATCCCGGCACTTTTGGTTATCGCCGGAGGATTGCTATTCCGGTTTATCTGGACCTTTGCCGGGCAGGCAAGCAGATGGTTGTATTAGGTAAATGTAATTTTTAGAAATTTTAAACATAAAAAAATGGTTAAAAAAGAGCAAACCACGAAAGCCGCCAGATATATTAACCCTTACCTGGGTGGAGTTCTCCTGGGTCTTGTTTTGCTGGCAGCGTTTTTTGTTTCAGGGCGGGGCCTTGGTGCCAGTGGGGCCATTAAAAGCACGATTGTTGCCTCGGTCGACGCCCTCGCCCCTGCACATGCCGATAAAGCGAAATTCTACCAGGAAGAAGCCGCCTTGCATGGGGAAAAGCCAATGAAATCATGGCTTGTCTTTGAAATGATGGGTGTAATCGTTGGTGGCTTCCTTTCCGGAGCGCTGGCGGGTAGATTAAAGCTTAAGGTTGAACACTCCCCGAAAATAACTTCCCGAAGAAGACTCGCCTTTGCCCTTGCCGGAGGGATACTGTTTGGCTTTGGCTCCCAGCTTGGAAGAGGCTGCACAAGCGGCTCTGCCCTCACAGGAATGGGGGTTATGTCGATGGGCGGCTTTATTACCATGGCTGCAATCTTCGGAACTGCCTTTGCCATGGCTTATTTCTTCAGGAAAAACTGGATTTAATCTTAAAATATTTCTACTATGGGACCCTTAGTATCATTCGATCGTATA